>DATAPK010000495.1:0-12296 GCA_036265245.1 Tepidisphaeraceae bacterium
GGGGGGCGGGGCGACGCCGCAAAATTGGGAGTTGGCGGAGATCACGAGAAAGCCGCCCGCGCCTGCTCTGCCGCCCAAGCCGGCACCGGCGAAGCCTGTGGTGAAAACGATTCCCAAGCCTGCGACGAATCCCACGACCCGGCCGAAGGCGCTGTTTGAGATCAAGTAGTCTTGGACGCTTTCATCTCTTTATACCGCCGGAGGGAATCTTCGATGATTGGGAATGCTTTTTCGGCGGGCTGAATGAGATCGACTTCGACGGCCTTGCGTTCAAGTTGTTTGTAATCGAGAAAAAATCGCCGCAGCATGGTGAGGCGGTGCGGGGGCATTTCATCGGCTTCGCGATAGCTGTTGAATTCGGGGTCTTCGGTTGCGACGGCGATGACCTTGTGATCCTGCTTGCCGGAATCGACCATAGTCATCAGGCCGATGACGCGGGCGTGGATGAGGGTGAGGGGGACGACGGTTTCCTGACAAAGCACGAGCACATCCAGCGGATCATCGTCTTCCGCGAGCGTTTGCGGGATGAAACCATAATTGGCGGGATAATAGACGGCGGAATAGAGCACGCGATCGAGCTTGATGAGGCCACTGGTTTTGTCCAGCTCGTATTTCACGCTCGATCCGAAGGGGATTTCGATGATGCAGTTGAATTCGCCGGGCGTGCTGTCGCCGGGAGAAACATCGTGCCAGGGGTGAAACATCCCGGGGTTTTAGCATTGGATGCGAGCGGTGTCATCGATCAATTTTCGGAGATGTCGGCGGGCACTTCTTTGGCAAGCCATAGGCCCATTTCAAACAGGAGGATCAATGGGATGAGCAGCGCCACCATGCCGGTGACGACGTCGGGGACGATGAAGGCGGCGACGATGGACATGGAGAAATAGATCAGCCGCCGGGCTTTTTTGAGTGTGGGTATATCGACGATGCCGATCCTCACGAGGGCCAGGACGAACAGAGGCATTTGGAATGCGACGCCGAAGCTGAGGAGCATGGCGACGACCATGTCGATGTAACTTGAGAGCGTGATGAGCGGCGTGGCGAGGCCGCCGCTGAGGATGGGGATTGCGTCGGTTTTGCCGTCGATGAACAGTTTCAGTCGGAATTGCGAGCGGTCAAACCAGATTTGGCGATCGACGGGATGTTCGGGGTCGCCGTTGAAGGAGGGAATGATATAAGCGGGCTGGGTGCTGGCGGCGGGATCGATGCGCGAACTGCTGATCAGATCAGGCGTGCCGAAATTGAACTCCAGAAAAAACGTCATCATCAGGGGCAGCACGATGAAATAGAGAAAGAGCATGCCGGTGATGAGAAGCGTGACGCTGAGCGGGAGGTATTTGGTGATGTATTTTCGTTCGCGCGGATAGAGTCCGGCGGCGACGAATTGCCAAAGCTGATAGAGCATCCACGGGCTGGCGACAACGCCGGCGCAGATCAGGCCGACTTTGATGTAGACCATGAAGCTTTCGGCGACTTCGGTGTAATAAATCTGCGCGCTTTGGTGGGCGTGCTCCAGGGAAATCATCAGCGGGCGAAGGAAGATGCGTACGATGTGCTCGCCGACGGCGGGGATGAGGAAGATGAAGGCGCAGACGAAGAATGCGCCCAGGCTGAGGATAAGCCGCATGCGGAGCTCTTCGAGATGCTCGCCGATGGTCATGCGATAGGAATCGGGATTGAAATCCTTTTTCGGTGTCTTTGGGGTTTCGATGGTCTGGGCAGTCATCGATGGTTATTGTACGGGTGCGCAAAGAAAAACCCACGGATGGCGATCCGTGGGTTTTGTGAATCTCGTTGATTAATCCAGTTAGGCGGCGGGCATTAGATCGAACTCGACTGCCAGGCGGTATCCGGTGCTGCTGGGCTCGCAGCGAAGGACGCGGCCGTAGGCGCCCCATCCGCCGCTGACGATTTGCGGCGGGAATGTGACGCTGATGCGCTCGCCGGGATTCAGCGGCGTGGAACTGATTGCGCTCAAGCCGCCGAGGGAGATGTCGCGCATGGCGAGGCTCAGATGCGGCTGAAGGTGCGCGGGGATCGTGTGATCGAGGCGCTTGCCTTCGACGTAGGCGTGAACTTCCTTGCGGGGGAAGATGCGGCGCTCCGCGCCGGTTTTCGGACCGATTTTCATCGGGGTTTCTAGTAAGGCAACCATGTTTTGCTCCAAGGTTCTAGTGAGGAACGGCCTGGGGACAGGCCGGCTCACTTTGGCGCCATTGAGCCAGCCCGTTCTGGGGCCGGTCCTTCCATGGCGACGAAAAACGCATCGGTTCACTAGATGAATCGGCCACAAAGACGTAAAAGATTACCTCGGTTGACCAATCTCTCATGAGGTTTTTCTGTGGCATTGAAGCAATCGCGCGGCATTGTGTATTTGGTTGGAGCAGGTCCTGGAGACCCGGGGTTGCTAACCGTGCGGGGGGAGGATTTATTGGGCCGGGCAGATGTGGTGGTTTATGACTACCTGGCGAACCCGGAACTGCTTAGTTATTGCGCGGCTGCTGAGAAAATATACGTTGGGAAGAAGGCGGCGGAGCATTCGATGGGGCAGGAGCAGATCAATCAGCTTTTGGTGGATCTGGCGAAGCAAAATAAGCGCGTGGTGCGATTGAAGGGGGGCGATCCGTTTGTTTTTGGCCGCGGCGGGGAAGAGGCGGAGGCGTTGGTTGCGGCGAAAATTCCGTTTGAGGTTGTGCCGGGGATTACGGCGGCGATTGCAGCGCCGGCGTATGCGGGGATTCCGGTGACGCATCGCGATTTCAATTCCAGTTTCACGTTGATCACGGGGCATGAGAAGGAAGAGGAATATAAGGATGCCGCGAGCCGGGCGCGGGAGCAAGCGGAAGGTTCGTCGGACCTGGACTGGAGCGTTATCGCGAAACTTCCCTGCGTTGCGTTTTATATGGGGGTGAAATCGCTGCCTCGAATCTGCGCCAAGTTGATCGAGAATGGGAAATCACCCGATACGCCGGCTGCGACGATTCAGTGGGGGACGCGCACGCGGCAGCGTACTTGCGTCGCGACGTTGAAGGATCTGCCGGAGAAGGTGATCGAACAGAAAATCAGTGCGCCTGCGATCACGATTGTCGGCAAGGTTGTGACGATGCGCGAGTCGATCAACTGGTTTGAGACGCGGCCGTTGTTTGGGCAAACGATTGTCGTCACGCGCACGCGGCAGCAGGCGAGTGAGTTGTCTGTGAAGCTTCAGGAGCTTGGCGCGAACGTGATTGAGGCGCCGACGATCGAGCTTCAAGCACCATCCGATTGGCAAAAGATCGATGATGCATTAGGTATCTCTGTAGCCGCGACGCCTGCGTCGCCTCTCGGGAAAAAAGGCGACGCAGGGTCACCTCCCATGAGTACATGGGATCCCGCGGCTACAAAGCAATTGCAGTGGGATTGGGTGATTTTCACGAGCGCTAATGGAGTGCGATACACGCGCGATCGTTTGCGTGCGGTGGGGCGCGACGTTCGGGTTTTTGGCGATGCGAAGATCGCTGCGATTGGAGATGCGACGGCGGCGGCGATTCAGAAGGAGCTTTCGCTTCACGTCGATCTTTGCCCGGAGAGTTTTGTTGCGGAAGCGTTGGCGAACGCGCTGGCTGAGCGGGGGCAGATTGCGGGGAAGCGGTTTTTGCTGCTGCGCGCCGACATCGCCCGGACGATTTTGCGAGAGAAATTACAGGTTGGAGGGGCGGCGGAAGTGCGGGATGTGGCGATCTACGAAACCAAATCGGCGACAGCGCTTCCGCAAGTGTTGCTTGATGCGCTGGCGGAGAATCGGATTAATTGGATCACGTTCACCAGCAGCAGCACGGCCAAAAACTTTGTGAGTCTTCTCGGCGGGGATTACCGGGAAAAACTCAAGCACATCAAATTAGCCAGCATCGGGCCGATTACGACGACGACGCTGCGGGAACTCGGCTTGGAGCCGGCGACTGAGGCAGAGGTATTTAATATTGACGGGTTGATTGCGGCGATCAGCAAGCCTGTTGAATAAAAATGCCGCGTCGCAGGCTGGGCAAGACTGCGACGCGGCTGGGCAAACACTCCCTTGTTTTCCAATGAAAGCTCTCGCAAGGTTTGTGCCTGCATGAATTAACAAATGGTTAGAGGTAAATTTCGCTCCGGAAACTTCGGGGGAAAATAAAATGAATCGGGCTTTGGATCGAACTTCGTGGACTCGTCTCCAAAAGACATTTTGGCCCTGATTGGAGGAGAAGGTATCTGTCTGTCGTCTGCCTCGCTCTACTGCCACAATGGCAATCCACCTGACCGTATTCACCCCTCTCTGCCAGCCTGACAGTCGATCGATCGGGATCGTGGCTTGGTGGATGCGAGATAAGTCTTTTGTTTGAAGCATGTTGTGATGCGAAATATCGCAACTCTATTGCGGCATTCGATTTGTTATTGCAGCTTGACGCTGTCGTTCTCGGTTCGTGGCGTCGTGATTGATCACAATTTGAAAATCGTCTCACTGATCTAAGGAGAAATTCATGGCCGCTAAGATGCTTTCTTTCGATGTTGAAGCCCGCAAGTCGCTGCTTGAAGGCGTGACCAAACTGTCCCGGGCGGTCAAATCCACGCTGGGTCCGCGCGGGCGAAATGCGGTCATCGATAAAGGGTGGGGCGCTCCGACCATCACCAAGGATGGTGTGACTGTGGCGGAGGAAGTGGAGCTTAAGGACAAATACGAAAACATCGGCGCGAAGCTGGTGAAGGAAGCGGCGTCGAAGACATCGGATGTGGCCGGCGATGGGACGACCACCGCGACGGTGCTTGCCGAGGCGATCTTCAAGGAAGGGTATCGCAACCTGACGGCGGGCGCGGATGCGATGGCGCTGGCGCGCGGCATTCGCAAGGCGGTGGATGCGGTCATCGAAAATCTCAAAAAGCAATCCCGCAAGATCGAAGGCAAGAGCGATATCGAAAATGTTGCCTCCATCTCCGCGAACAACGATCGTGAGATCGGCAAGATCATGGCAGATGCGTTTGAGCGCGTCGGCAAGGATGGGGTTATCACGGTTGAGGAAGGCAAATCACTCGAAACTTATGTCGATGTGGTTGAGGGGATGCAGTTTGATCGCGGATATCTGTCGCCGAATTTTATTACTGATCCGGATGAGATGGTGGTTGAGCTGGATAAGCCGCTGATTCTGGTGTTTGAAGACAAGATTAGCGCGGCGACGAAGCTGGTGCCGTTGCTTGAGAAGATCCAGAAGGCGAAGAAGCCGCTGCTGATTATTTCGGAAGATGTCGAGAGCGAGGCGCTGGCGACGCTGGTCGTCAATAAGTTGCGTGGCATTCTCAATGTGGCTGCGGTGAAGGCGCCGGGTTATGGGGATCGTCGCAAGGCGATGCTTGAAGACCTTGCCATCCTTACGGGCGGGGAAGCGATCATGAAGGATCTTGGGATTGAGCTTGATAAGATCGAACTGCATCAGCTGGGGACGGCCAAGCTGGTTCGCATCGATAACGACAACACGACGATTATTGAAGGCGCGGGCGAGACGAAGGCGATTCAGGGGCGAATCCAGCAGATTCGCCGAGAGATCGACATCACGACCAGCGATTACGATCGCGAAAAACTTCAGGAGCGTTTGGCGAAGCTCGCGGGCGGCGTTGCCCAGATTAATGTCGGGGCGGCGACGGAAGCGGAACTGAAGGAAAAGAAATCGCGCATTGAAGATGCGCTGCACGCGACGCGCGCGGCGGTGGAAGAGGGCGTGGTGAGCGGCGGGGGCGTGGCGCTGATCCGGGCGATGAAGGCACTGAATGGCGGCAGCAATTTCGAGTTGGAAGGGGATGAAGCGGCCGGCGTGAAGATTGTCCGGCAGGCACTGACGGCGCCGTTGAAGCAGATCGCCGAGAACGCCGGCACGAGCGGCGCGGTGGTGGTGCGGCGAGTGATGGAATCCAAAAACAACGAAGGGTGGAACGCGCTGACGGATGAATACGTTGATATGTTCAAGGCCGGCATCCTGATGCCGACCAAGGTGGAACGCACCGCATTACAAAATGCTTCGGAAGTTGCGATTCTGTTGTTGACGACGGATTGCATCGTCGTTGCAGCCCCGAAGAAAGACGGGGGAGGCCATGGGCATGACCATGGCGAAGGCGGCATGCCGGGTATGGGTGGCATGGGCGGGATGGGTGGCATGGACGGGATGATGTAAGGGCCGGTATACGATGGCCGAACCGCGGAAGACTTTGGAGTATGCAAGTTCCGAAAGTGCCGAGCCAAAAACGAAAGCTCGACATTTCCGGCTCGATATGGATCAAGATCGAAATCTGCGGAGCATCATCGTATTTGCGTTAGTCGCGTTGCTGTTAATCGTCGCGCTATTTGTGTTAATAACGCATCTGTAGCGATGTAGGGTGGCAACGAATCGGAGACGCAGAATGAAACCGGGACGCAGCTAGTTATTTGGAAGTCGTGTAATGGAAATAAAATCGATGTAAGTATTTCTCGGATCATGAGGCATGAAGAAGATGGGCACATTTCGAGTCAATTGCACGATTGAAAACATCGTCAACCGTGCTAAGTCGACGACTGTGGGAAATATGCTTGTCGATACGGGCAGTGATTACACCTGGCTGCCGGCGGCGATGCTGGGGAAGATCGGCGTGAAGCGGGAAAAGAAGGATGTGACGCTCACGATGGCGAATGGCCAGAATATCACTCGCAATGTTGGGTTCGTTGTGATTCGCTATGGCGAGTTTTTTACAGTGGATGAAGTGGTTTTCGCGGAGCCCGGAGATTTGCTTTTGCTGGGAGCGAGGACACTGGAAGGATTTAATGCGAGAGTCGATTCAAAACAGAAGAAGCTGGTAGCGGCTGGCCCGATTCTGGCGGCGGGAAATCAGAAAACGGAACGCCGCTAGTTTCGAAATAGAGAGAACGATCATGGCCCACTTTGTCTTCACTTCCGATGGTCACTTTGTGAACGTCGATTTGATTACGGCGATGAAGATCAAAGGGATGATCGGGAAGCTGGATGCGATTGAAATCTGGTTTGCCGGCGGAGCCGGGACGCGTGAGCCGGGCCTGACGCTGCGGTTTGAGTCGGCGAACGAGTTGTTCGAAGAGATGCTCAGGATGCACAAAATGATCGGGTGGACGGCGAGCGATCCGGAAGACAGCACGACGCCGCCCGAAGAGAAAAAAACGTGAGTTCGGACGAATGAATCAGGGTTCGGTCAATGGATGGAGAAGCTTAAATGCCGACGGTTCTACGGATAGGGCCGTACTCGTTCCGGTTCTATGCATCGGATATTGATGAGCCGCCACATGTGCATGTGAAGCGAGACCGGGCCGAGGCGAAGTTTTGGTTGCAACCGGTCGTGCGACTGGAATGGCAACGCGGTTTTAATCAGCACGAGTTGAATGTCGTGCGGCAATTGGTTGAAGAGCATCGAGTGTTTCTGCTGGAGAAATGGCGTGAATATTTCGGTCGAAGATGATCGCCTGATCGTGCCTGCCACTTCGGTGCGCGTCACGGATGATTCGCTGATTGTCGATCTGGAAGATGGTCGACAGGTGTCGGCACCGCTGGTGTGGTATCCCAGGTTGTTGCATGGTACTGCCAAGGAACGGGCGAATCTTGAGATCGGACACTATGGCGTTCATTGGCCTGATTTGGATGAAGACATCAGCATCAAAGGGCTTCTGCTCGGAAATAAATCCGGTGAATCGCAAACGTCACTTAATCGCTGGCTGGAATTTCGGCGCAAAGGAAAAAAAACGCCGGTGAAAACATTGCCTCTGCCGGCGTGGGCAAAAAATGATTCAAAGAAGAACGGCACGGGACGTTCAAAACAGAAGATTGGTAACAAGTGAGAGAGGATAAAAATATTATGAAACTTCGACCCCTTGCAGATCGTGTGATCGTGAAACAGTCCGATGCGGAGACCAAGACCGCATCGGGGATCGTGTTGCCGGATTCGGCGAAGGAAAAGCCGACCAAGGGTAAGGTGATTGCCGTTGGGCCGGGCAAGCTCGATGATAATGGCAAGCCGATGGAGCTTGGCGTGCGTGCGGGCGATACCGTGTATTACGGCAAATACAGCGGCACGGATGTGGAAGTGAATGGGGAGAAGTTTGTGATATTGCGGGAGACGGACATTCTGGGAGTGTTGGAGTGATTCGTTACATATTTGCGTATTTACGCATTATCGTAAATACGTGAATACGTAAATATGTAAGAAGAGGCGCGAACGCGCCGGAAAAATTGGAGCGATAACATCATGGCAGCTAAACAGATGAAATTTGATACGGACGCGCGGGCGGAGATTGCCGCGGGGCTTTCTCAGTTGGCACGCGCTGTTAAGGCGACGCTGGGGCCACGCGGGAAGAATGTGGTTTTGCAGAAGTCGTTCGGGTCGCCGCGGGTGACGAAGGACGGCGTGACGGTTTCGAAGGAGATCGAGCTGCCGCAGCCCTTTGAGAATATGGGCGCGAAGATCATCAATATGGTCGCATCTAAGACCAGCGACGTGGCGGGCGATGGCACGACCACGGCAACCGTTCTCGCGGAAGCGATCATGGTTGAAGGGCTGAAGTATGTGACGAGCGGCGTGAATCCGGTGCTGGTGCAGCGCGGGATTCTCAAGGCGGCGGATGTGGCCGCGGAAGCGATCGCGGGATTGTCCAAGCCGGTGAAGGGAAAAGAAGATTACAAGAAAGTCGCGACGATCAGCGCCAATGGCGATGAGCATATCGGCCAACTGATGGCGGATGCGATGGAGAAGGTCGGCAAGGAAGGCGTGATCACCGTCGATGAAGGCAAGGGCACGGAAAGCGTGCTCGAATACACTGAGGGAATGCAGTTTGATAAGGGATTTTTGTCTCCTTATTTCCTGACGAATCCGACATCGCTGGAAGCGGTGCTGGAGGATGCTTACATCCTACTGCACGAAAAGAAGATTTCTAATCTGGGGGAATTGTTGCCGCTGCTGAATAAGATTGTGACCGGTGGCAAGCCGCTGCTGATTGTGGCGGAAGATGTGGAAGCGGAGGCGCTGGCGGCGCTAGTGGTGAACAAGCTTCGCGGCGTGTTGAAGATTTGCGCGGTGAAGGCGCCGGGCTTTGGCGATCGTCGCAAGGCGATGATGGGCGACCTGGCCGTCGTCACCGGCGGAGCGTTTATCTCTGAAGACCTCGGATTGAAGCTTGAGAATATCGAACTGGATCAGCTTGGATCGGCCAAGCGCATCATCGTCGATAAAGACAACACGCTGATTGTCGAAGGCGGCGGAAAGAAGAAGGACATTGAAGGACGGGCGAACCAGATTCGCCAGCAGATTGAGACGACGACATCGGATTACGATCGCGAGAAGCTCCAGGAGCGACTGGCGAAGCTGACCGGCGGCGTGGCCGTGGTGAAAGCCGGCGCGAATACCGAAACTGAAATGAAAGAGCGCAAGGATCTGATCGACGATGCGCTGCATGCGACGAAGGCGGCGGCGGAAGAAGGGATCGTGCCGGGCGGAGGCGTGTCGTTTTTGCGGGCGATTGAGGCTGTTGAGAATGCGAAGCGGCAAGCCAAGTCGGATGAGAAATTGGGATTTGAGATTATCGCTGAAGCGCTGAAGGCGCCGTGCCGGCAGATCGCGGACAACGCCGGCGAGGATGGCGAAGTGATCGTGGCGCAGATCCTGGAAAACAAGAGCGTCAGCTTCGGCTGGAACGCGGCAACAGGTGAGTTTGGCGATATGTTCAAGCTGGGCATCATCGATCCGACGAAGGTGGCCAAGACGGCGCTGTTGAATGCAGCCAGCGCGATTGGATTGGCGCTGACGACGGATGTGTTGCTGACGGAACTGAAGGAAAAGAAGGGTGAAGAGACGACGCCGGTTTCCGGCGCGGTGGTGTGAGTTTGATGGATTACACGCAGATGGAGGATGGAGATCGAGGCGAAATTGGAACGCCTGATCGTCCGTCCTCCATCTTCTTGTTTGTGAGATTGACCGTGGCGACTATGATCGTTTGGACTTGCGGTTCAGTGATGCGAATAGTTGAGGTTAAGGTCTGATGGCCACCACCAAGCGAGATTATTACGAGATTCTCGGCGTCGTGAAAACATCGAGCGGCGAAGAGATCAAGCGCGCGTACCGCCGCCTGGCGATGAAGTATCACCCCGACCGCAACGACGGCGACGGCAAGGTGGAGGCGGAGGTTCGGTTCAAAGAGTGCGCGGAAGCATACGAAGTGCTTTCGGATGAGCACAAGCGATCGCGCTACGATCAGTTTGGGCATCAGGGGGTGCAGGGATCGCACGATTTTTCGCATATGGATGTCGGCGACATCTTCTCGATGTTTAACGATATTTTCGGCGGGGCGTTTGGAGATGTGGGCGGTCGTGGGGGAGGGCGGCCACAGCAGGGGCGAGCGCATCGCGGGTTCGATCTGGAGACACAGGTTGAATTGACGCTGCTGGAAGTGACGTCGGGTGCGGAACGGACGATTGAGTTTGAAAAGCAGGATCGCTGCGAGAAATGCAAAGGCACGGGCGCCAAGCCGGGGAGTTCGCCGGTGGTTTGCACGCAGTGCGGCGGACAGGGCCGAATCGCCCAGCAGGGGTTTGGCGGAATGTTCCGCATGGTGACGACGTGCCCGAATTGCCGCGGGCGAGGGACGATCATTCGCGATCAATGCAGCAACTGCCATGGCACGGGGAAGCAGTTAAAGAAACAGGTGGTGACGGTGAAGATTCCGCCTGGCGTGCATGAAGGGCAGGCCGTGCGGATTGCCGGGCAGGGCGAGCCGGGCGAAGGGGGCGCGCCGGCGGGTGATCTGCATTGTTATATCACGGTGAAACCGCACGAAACGTTTACGCGGCACAACAATGATCTGGTTTGCCAGATTCCGATCAGCTTTACACAGGCGGCGCTGGGGGGAACGATTGAAGTGCCGACGCTGAAGGGATCGGACAAGCTGGATATTCCATCCGGCACGCAGCATGGCGAGGTCTTTAAGCTTAAAGGAAAGGGCCTGCCTGACATTCGCACGTATCGCAACGGCGATCAGATTGTGCAAATTTTAATTGAAATCCCGAAGAAACTGACGGAACGACAAAAGCAACTTCTCCGCGAATTTGCGGCCGGTGAAGAGGTGAACGCCAGCGGCGAGCGGAAAACATTCATGGGGAAGTTGAAGGATAAATTGAAAGGAGAATGAGTTGCCGGCTGTGGGATGGATTCGTCATCGAGGTCAAACCACAATCAGCAATCCATAAAATTATGGCCCGCATTCCTATCAACGACGACGAAAACGATCCAGCGAATCAGGCGGAGGAAATGACCCAGGATGATGTGGTCGATCCGGAAACGGCGCCGGTGGGTGATTCGTCGAATGAAATCATTGCGCTGCGTACGGAGCGAGATCAGCTTTATCAGCGGCTGGCGCGGGCGCAGGCGGATTTCCAGAATTCTCGCCGGCGGCTGGAAGCGGATAAGGAGCAAGCGCTTCAGTACGCCAACAGCACGGTGATCAAGAGCCTGCTTCCGGTGATCGATAATTTTGAACGGGCACTGGCCGTGGATGCGGCGAAGACGGATGCGGCGTCGATTCAGAAGGGTCTGCAACTGGTTCACGATCAGATGATGAGCGTGCTGAAATCACAAAATGTTGAGGAGATCGCGCCGGCGGCG
Organism: Tepidisphaeraceae bacterium; assembly: GCA_036265245.1. Lineage (GTDB taxonomy): Bacteria > Planctomycetota > Phycisphaerae > Tepidisphaerales > Tepidisphaeraceae > DATAPK01. The sequence goes on from DATAPK010000495.1 coordinate 11,653, forward strand.
GGCACACCTTTCGATCCGAATCAACATCAGGCGCTGATGCAGCAGCCGAGCGATAAATATACCGAGCCGACGGTGACGCAGTTGTTGCAGAAGGGGTATGCGCTGCACGGTCGCACGTTGAGGCCGGCGCAGGTGGCAGTGTCAAAAACGAGTTAGGAAACGATGAAGTCGGAACGATGAACGATGAAGTGAAATCGGGTCTTACTTCATCGTTCCGACTTCATCGGTGGATTTTCTATGCCCACTTACGAATATAAATGTGATGCGTGCGGCCATCGGTTTGAGAAGTTTCAATCGATGTCGGCGGAGCCTGTCAAAAAATGCCCCAAGTGCGGCAAGCGTAAGGTTCAGCGTCTAATCGGCACGGGGGCGGGGTTGATCTTCAAGGGAAGCGGCTTTTACATCACTGATTATCGCGACCAGGGATACAAGGATAAGGCCAAAGCGGAATCCGGCGCGGGCGATACGAAATCAGAAGCAAAGACGGAAACAAAGGGTGAAGCAAAAGCGGAAACAAAATCGGATGCGACGCCTAAAGCCGAATCGAAGCCCGCTGCCGAATCCAAGCCGGCCAAGAGCGAGCCTGCTCCCAGCAAAAGTGCACGAAAGAAGCGGTAATAGAATCTCGATCTTCAATGTCAGCC
>DATAPK010000496.1:0-3136 GCA_036265245.1 Tepidisphaeraceae bacterium
CATTATATGTCTCCATGACGACAGGCGCCTTCGTCGCGGCGGGAGGGGCTATCTTTCTTCGCCTCTTCCCCAGAACAGAGGCGCAGCCAGAAGCAGGAAAGTGCTTCCCAATCGTGCCAAAATCAGACACGACAAAGTGGAAATCGATCGAGTACCAAAGTGTGGCGCCCACCGCGTTCCCACTGCATCCGGTCAAAGGACAGCGTTATTTAGTGGATGCAGCGGGTCGGCCGTTCCTGATTGTCGGCGATAGTGCGTGGTCGTTGCTAACGCAGCTCACGATTGAAGATGCTGAGCTTTACGTTCGGGATCGCCGGGCCAAAGGCTTCAACGCGGTGCTCGTCAGTCTGCTCGAACATAAGTTTACCGACGACGCTCCCAGAAATGTGTATGGCGACGGGCCGTTCAAACAAGCTGGGGAGTTCTCGACCCCGAACGAGCGCTATTTCGATCATGTCGAACGGGTATTGCACATCGCCGCCCAAAAAGGATTCCTCGTGCTGCTGGCGCCGGCCTATACCGGAGCTGGAGGCAGTGATGAAGGCTGGTATGGCGAGATGAAAGCATGCGGTCCGAACAAATTGCGGGACTTTGGCCGCTATGTGGGCAAACGCTTCAAGGATTTCAAAAACATCGTATGGGTCAACGCGGGGGATTATAATCCACCCGATAAGAAGCTTAGCCAGGCGGTAGCAGAAGGAATCCGGGAGATGTTACCTGATTCCATTCATACTGCGCATAATGGCCCCGGTATGCATGGTCTGGGATACTGGAGCGCCAGCGAGATCCCGATCTCCATCGATACACTTTACACCTATGCTCCCGTTGCCGCAGAAGCTTTGCGTCTGGCTGGAAATCGGCAAACGCCGTATTTCCTGATCGAAAGCAGGTACGAAAACGAGAGCGAAGGAACGCCGCTGAGGATCAGAATCCAGGCGTGGCAGGCCGTGCTTTCCGGCGCCGCCGGTCAAGTCTTCGGCAACAACCCAATCTGGTATTTCAACGCCTCGGCAATCAAACCGCAGCCAATGCAATGGAAGGCGGCTCTCAACAGTCCCGGCGCGCTCAGTATTAGCCATTTGCGGAACTTTCTTTTCTCGTTGCCTTGGTCCACCCTGGAACCGGATAGGGATCGAAAGCTAATCGTTGGCGGAGCGCTTAGCGGGCATTTTCAAGCTGTGGCAGCATGCTCCACAGATGGCAAATTTGCGATCGTTTATCTGCCATCTCCTCGCCCGTTCGCCGTCGATATGAACCAGTTTGCCGGCGACTATGTGGCGGCGCGCTGGTTTGACCCGGCAGATGGCCAATTCTTGAACTCAGACAACGAACATCTACGGGCAACCGGGCGTCAGGAATTCAACGTCCCCGGTTGCAGCCGCGATGGCGACTGGGTGCTGTTGCTTTCCGCTGTCCCGGCATAGGGGGTGGGCAGAGCGGTCGGGCGTCGAAGATTAGCCAGCTAGACTTCTAGTTGTCGTGAACTGCAACGAAGGAAATGCCTCTCAGTTAAATTTCCTGAACACGGGTTTGACTGGGCGGCCAACCAGGAAATTTTCGACGCCATTCTCCAGCGCCTGCCGGTACACTCGGAGTGACTCCCCGATCGCCTCAATGGTTCGATCGATGTCTGCATCGGTATGGGAAAAGCTCACGACCAAGGAGGGAGTGAGCAGGCCGCGTTGAATCATCTCCTGAAGGAAAAGCGCCCTGAAAGACTGTGAGGGCTGCCTCGATTGATCGCGCGTTGCGAAGACCAGATTTGAGGGGCGGCCCAGCAATTGGAAATAGTCGCTGAGGTCAAGCGATTCGATCACGCGATTGACGCCGGTGCGCAATCTCCCGCCCTGCCGATGCAAATATTCTATCACATTATCGCGGCGATAGATCTGCATCGTCTGGATTGCGGCGGCCAAGGAGTGGTTCTCGGCACCATGCGTCGTCGACAGCAAAAACACGCGCTCTCGATCGTGGTGCAAACCCCCAAGCTCCATTATTTCCCTTTTGCCGGCCAAAGCGGAAACCGAGAAGCCGTTCCCCATGCCTTTGCCGAAGGTCGAAAGGTCCGGCGTAATTCCATATTCCTTTTGCGCGCCGCCAACGTTCCAGCGAAAGCCGGTAATCATTTCGTCGAGAATAAATACGGCGCCCTCGCTACGGCAGAGCGCTTGGACCGAGCGGAGAAAATCAGCTTTCGGCTCTACAGCCGTCGCAGCTTCCAGAATAACGCAAGCAATTCGGCCAGGATTTTGCTCAAAAAGTAATCGCAGGCTGTCAATGTCGTTGAAGCGGAACTGAATGGTCAGGTCTTGCATCACCTTCGGAATGCCTGCCGACATCGGGGTGGTTCCGATGAACCAGTCGTCGACCGAAAAAAATGGCTGATCGGCGCATCGGGCAATCAAATCGCGCCCGGTGTGGGCCCGCGCTAATTTCGCTGCCGCACTGGTCGCATCCGATCCGTTTTTGGCGAACTTCACCATATCCGCGCCGTCGATCAGACCGAGGAATTCTTCGGCACAATCCAACTCGACCGCGGCCGGCCGCGTATAGTTCTCGCCGAGAAGCATCTGGCGATGGGCGGCCTCCACAACTGGCCGATAGGCGTGGCCTAGAGTTACGGCGCGCAATCCCATCCCATATTCAATGAACTCGTTTCCATCGACGTCCCAGACGTGACATCCTTCGCCCCGCTTCAAGAACCCGGGGGCTAGCAGCGGATATTGGTCGTCACCTTTGGCGTAGGTATGGGCTCCTCCTGGAATGAGGGAATGAGCCCGTGTTCGCATTTCGGACGACCTTTGGAAGGTCCTCGAATTGAGTTGCTTAGATGGTGAGTTCACGCAAATATCTCTAAATTGATTTCATTACGGCTTAGAGGTCGGCACAATTTCCGAGAGCACACTTTTTGAGCATCTGCTAGTCGAAAGAAGATTGTCAAAAACTAGACTAGATCACCACAGATACCAAGCCAAAAGACACAACATATAATTGTAACGTTAAGATCAACCATGCACTGGGGCGAGGTGAGGTATGTCCTGCCTCGATCGCTGGCGGCAGTTGCTTGGATGATTGAGATCGGTCGGTTTGAATCGGCTATCGCGCATGCCCGGGGGAAGACCATGACCCTACCTCC
>DATAPK010000497.1:0-17337 GCA_036265245.1 Tepidisphaeraceae bacterium
CGCAGTTGCGCCAAGGCGATTCCCGATATCTCACCGCTGGGCGCGATACGCACGGAGAACAGTTTCTTCTCTACGATGCCGAGCCCGTTTTCACAACGCCGCTGAAGATTCAGGCGGCGGGCGAGAATGCCTACAGCGTCAGCAACACCGGCTCGGCTGATCTGCTGAATCTGGAACTTTACAAAAGCAAACCGGATGGATGGCATCACGCGTTTCTTGAGTCGCTGCCAGCATCGAGTGATGCGAAAGCGCACGCGACGACTCGCCCTGCAAATGATGTTGTCACCAAACTTCAGCCGGGCGATTCCGTGGAGGTCATCATAATGGGATTGCAGGCTGCCGCCACGGAGACCGTGAAAAATGCGAAACTCGGTTCGGGCGGCATCATCAATCTGCCCGTCATCGGAACGATTGCTCTAGCAGACTTGACAACCGATCAGGCGGAGGAAGCAATCGGCAAGAAATACGCTGATTCCAAAATTCCTATCGGGAAGGTGACGGTTACGATCCAACCGAAGGATTCCACCACGGCGGCCACTCCGTCCACCGCACCGGCCGGCCCCGCGAGCACGATGGCGTTTGCCGCTGCTGGCGCGATTTCCGATCCGAGCCAATTGCTCGCTGCGTGGAAAGACCGGCTTACAGCCACGGGTTTGCCGCCAATCGACTCCAATCTGATTCAAAGCATCCTCGCCAAATATGCGCTCGATCCCGGCCAGCTTACCGCGGTCTATATGCTCGATCAGAAGCAGATGGACGATCTGATCCCAGAAGAAGTCGTCCCCTCGCCGGCTAAGACGGTTCGCGTGGGGTTGGTGATTGTTCGCAACATCGATCCGGCCATCAATGACCAGATCGCCGCGCTGATTACGCAGTTGGGAGATGACGACTGGAGCAAACGCGAGGAAGCGCAGAAAAAACTGGCGACGTTTGGGCATGCCGCGAAAAGCGCAATCGAAAAAGCGTCGCACAGCAAAGACATGGAAGTCGTCTGGCGGGCAGAGGCGATTTTGCATGAGATCGATCCACAGAAATTCCCGCAAAATCAGTGACTTTCTACTCGGTAGAAGTTTCACATTGGCGTGATGGTGGACAGCAAGAGGGCGTAAATGCAAAAAACATTTTACTGGTTGATCGGGTGCCTGATCTTTGGTGGGTGCCAGGTTGGCAATGTCAAGTCTGACGTCATCTCGGCGAAACATATCTCGCCTGACATCGTGGTGGCAGCCGACGGATCGGGGCAATTCACGACGGTGCAGCAGGCGGTGGATTCGATTCCGAAAGACAATCGGCAGCGGATGGTGATCCTGATCAAAAATGGCGTTTACCACGAGAAGCTGCGGATCGACGCATCGTTTGTCACGCTGCGCGGCGAAAGTCGCGGCGGTACGCGAATCGAATTTGCGCAGATGAGCGAAGGCAGAACCGACAACGTTGGGCCGGCGGTGGTCAACATCAATGGCAACGACACCGTGCTGGACAATCTCACCGTTAAAAACACGGCCGGCGTCATCGGCCCGCACGAGATGGCGGTTTATGGCACGGGCGATCGCGTGGTAATCACCAACTGCGATCTGCTCAGTGAAGGGGCGGATACGGTTTCGCTCTGGTGCCGAAACGGTGGGAAATATTACCAGGCGAATTGCAGCATGCGCGGGGCGGTCGATTTTGTCTGCCCGCGCGGGTGGTGTTACATCAGGGACAGCCAGTTTTACGAAACGAAAAACACAGCGGCGATCTGGCATGATGGAAGTAAAGATCAGGATATGAAGTTTGTGCTGCGGGATTGCAAATTGGATGGAATCGATGGATGGAATTTGGCGAGGCATCATCATGACGCGCAGTTCTTTTTGCTCGATTGCACTTTTGCCAAAACAATGATCGATCTTCCGCCTAAGCGAGTGGTTTATCCGCTGGAGGCGACGCAGCCGAGCGAGGCGGATATTCAAAAAAATAAGGGACTGGACAGCACGAACATCTGGGGCGAGCGGGCTTACTACGAAGATTGCCATCGCATCGGCGGGGATTATGCGTGGTTTGCGGACAATCTGGCGACCGCGCCGGGCTCGCCGCATCAAGAACAGATCACGGCGCGATGGACGTTTGCGGATAAGTGGGATCCCGAAAGCAAAGCTGGACCGACGATTCAAGGGGTTGAGCGGAAGGATGGAGAGATCGCGGTGACGTTTAGCGGAGATGTCACGGTTAAAGGTAAGCCGCGTGTGATGCTCGCGGATGGGATGGCGTGTTCATACAAATCCGGGAGCGGGACGGCGACCCTTTTTTTTGAGGCGAAGAGCGATGCGAAAGTGAAATCGGTCGATCTGAACGGCGGGGCGATCGTTGCTTCACAGGCATCGGCTTTTGATCGCGATGCACAGATTTCTCTTCCTTAAACTTTTAGGTCATCTGAGTTTTTATTTGAAATACGCGCAAGGTGCGCGCTTAAAATGTAAACCTGAAGTCACCAAGACACGAAGCGGTTTTCGGATATCGAACATCTCTTCGTGTCTTCGTGATGTATCTTTCCAATCCGTTTTTATCGTCCCGCCCCCGATAGCACGCGGGATTTGTAAGTAATCGCGGCGTTACTGGGGTCAAGGAAATCCAGAGTTACCGTCACGCTCTTCCCGACCGCGAGAGTAGTGGCGGTGCCGAGGTTGAGCACGATGTACGGGCTGGAGAGTGGGGCGACGAGTTGGGTGACGCCACCCTTGTTGTTGAGTGTGGCGGCGGCAACGAGGTTGTCGAGCACTAGGGCCAGCGGGCCGGTGATGGCGGCCGAGGTGTTGTTGGTGATCGTCACCGTTTGTGAGTAGTGCTTGGTTGTGGTGTTCTGGGTGGCCTTGCCGAGAACGATTTTCATTTTAGACGTGACATCCGTCGCGGGGGTGGCAACGGTGATGGAAACCTTGGCGGCGGCGGAGGTAAGGCCGGCTTTGTTTTTGACGGTGTAGGTGAAGCTGTCGGCGCCGGTGTAGCCGGTGGTCGGAGTGTAGGTGACGACGCCGGTGGTCGTGTTGACGGCGGTTTTGCCGTGGGTGGGTGCCGTAACGATTTTGACGGAGGTGAGATCGAGCGCGCCGCCGGTGTTGGGGTCGGTGTCATTGGCAAGGACTTTGATGGCGGTGGCGACGTTTTTAGCGACAGTGACGGTGTCGGCGATGGCGGTTGGCGCGACGGGGGCAGCAACGATGACGGAAACTTTCGCCGTGTTTGAGACCAGGCCGGCTTTGTTCTTCACGGTGTAAGTAAAGCTATCCGTGCCGGTGAAACCCGTCGTGGGGGTATAAGTGATGACGCCAGTGGTGGCGTTGATTACGGTCTTTCCGTGGGCGACGGCGGTGACAATCTTAACCGTGGTTGGGTCGATCGCGCCGCCAGTGTTGGGATCGGTGTCGTTGGTCAATTCGTTGATGGCGGTGGCAATGTTCTTGGTGACGCTGACGGTGTCGGCGTTGGCGACGGGGGGAAGAACGGCGGCCACAGTGATGGATACTTTCGCCGTGTTGGAGACCAGGCCGGCTTTGTCCTTCACAGTGTAAGTAAAGCTATCCGGGCCGGTGAAACCTGTCGTCGGGGTATACGTGATAATGCCAATGGTGGCGTTGATCACGGCCTTCCCATGACCCGGGGCGGTGACGATCTTCACGGTGGTCGGGTCGATTGCGCCACCAGTGTTGGGATCGGTGTCGTTGGTCAATTCGTTGATGGCGGTGGCAATGTTCTTGGTGACGCTGACGGTGTCGGCATTGGCGACGGGGGGAAGGACCGCGGTCACGGTGATGGAGACTTTCGCGGCAGTGGAAGTCAGACCGGCCTTGTCTTTGACAGTGTAGGTGAAGCTGTCGGCGCCGGTGAAGCCGGTAGTGGGGGTGTAAGTGATGACGCCGGTAGTGGTGTTGATGGCGGTCTTTCCGTGAGTGGGTGCCGTGACGATTTTGACGGAAGTGAGATCGAGCGCGCCGCCAGCGTTGGGGTCAGTGTCGTTGGCAAGTTCGGTGATGGGTGTGGCGGTATTTTTGACGACGCTGACGGTGTCGGGATTGGCGACAGGAGGTAGTGGTGAGCCGCCTCCACCACCGGAGGAGGGAGTAATGACGACATTGAGCTTAGCGCCGCTGGCGAGGGTGCCGCTCTGGATGGTTCCGCCGAGAAGTTTGCCCTGGGAATCTTCGACCTGGACGAAGTAAGGCTTGCCTTGGCCAGTGAGTTGGAGGGTGATGGGGCCGGGCGTTGAGCCGAAGATGAAGGCGAGGCCGGTGGCGCCGCCGAGATAGATGCTGCCGGGGATTTGTGTCATCGCGCCGGTGGCGGCGCTGTAGCCGGTTTTACGGCCCTGGCTGTCGACGAGGAAAGCATCGACGGGATCGAGATAAGCAGAGATCGCGGTTGACCCGAGAACGGCTTTATCAGGGGCAGCGATCGTGGTGGAGATAGGGCCGGTGATGGGGATGCCGAGCGATTTGAGGAAGAATTTTTCGGTGTCGGCGAAGGACATCAGGCCGGTATGGGTGGTGTCAAAGCCCTGGACGACGAAGCGCTTGTCTTTGGCGAATTGAAGTTCGGAGGATTGGAGTGGGACGGTTCCATCGCCGTAGTCGAGGGTGATTTTGTCTTCGTACCAGACTTCGCCCGGGGCGGCGTTGTGTCCGCCGGCGATGTCGGCCATGGAGAAGATGGCCTGGAATTTTTCCAGCGATCCGAAGCGTTCGTCATCAGCAGCGGGGCCGGTGCGTTGCAAGACGCTGCTGGGTGTGGGCTGTCCCATTCCATAGGCGATGAAGACGCCGTTCACTTTGTCGGCGAAGGCGTTGCCGTCGGCGCCGCCGTTGAGATCGTTGACGAGGGTGTTGGTAAGGAATTTGAGGGCAGGGACATCCTCGACTTTTTGCAGGAGGCCGCCGAGGTCGACCAATGGGAAGGTTCCGAGGAGATCCTGCAGGCAGGGGCAATAGAGTTGGACGAATTTTTGAAGATCGGGCTTGAAGTCTTTGCCCATGATGAGGGAGGAGTTGATGTTGTAGAACGGACCTTTAATGGTTCCGCCACGTTCGACTTCCTTGAAGCCGGCATAAAGCAGCTTGGAGAGGAAGAGGGCATTGGCGGGGTCGGAACTCCAGTTGTCGAGCAGTGGATTGAACGGCCCGACCGCGCCTTTGTTGGGGACGCCGGCCATCACAATGTTGTTGACCTTGGGGAGCGGGATGTTGCCATAGATAGGATCGTTATAGGTTCCACCATAAGCATCGCTTTGGATATAGGTGCGCGAGACGAGTCCGCCGGTGCTGTGGCAGATGATGTCAACGGAATCGAGAGGGGTATGGAAGCGTTTTTCCCAGGCTTCGTTGGCTTGCTTGAGGAAGTAGCCGAGGTAGTCGACGCCGTATTGATAGTTTGAATCGGTAATGCTGGCGGCGGTGAGGCCGGAGATATGGCCGTCTGGCGCGCTGAGAAAGGGGAGCGGGCCAGGATCGAGACGCCAATCATACGGGGCGGCGAAGAGATCTTTTCCTTCAACATAACCTTGATTGACAAGGGTTTGGATTGTGTCGTCGTAGGTTTTGACGAGGGGATCGATCTTGAGGAGGGTTGGATCGATCCCGCGGTCGGTGGCCCAGACGAGGAATTTTTGCGGATCGGCGATGAAGCTGCCCGCAATGCCGGGAACGACCAGCACGGGTCTGCGCGCGGTGTCGGCGCGCACGACGGCGGTGGCGCCAGTGCTGGTGGTGGCGGTGTAAGCGATGCTGCCGTGAACATTTGGCGAATCGTAAAGCGTGAACGATTGCACGGTGCCAGTCAGGTTGTTAAGCGTTTGGCCTTGGACGACGACGGGGGAAGGGGTGTCGAAGGCAATCTGCGAGGGGTTGGTGCTGGCAATGTCGTATTTTAGATTGATGACAAAGATAGCGGCTTTTCCGTCGACAGTGGTTCCCTGGAAAGTGACGTATCCGGGCGTGCCGAGGACGGAGGGAGTTTGGCTGATGCCGACGCGCGTGTCGGCGCTGAAGGCGGAGACCGGGCCGGTGACTTTGCCGTTGGAATCTTTCTGGATGGAGGCGAGCTGGATGGTGGTTCCGTTGTTCCAGAGGAAGATGCCGGGGCCTTTGGAGTTGACGCCATAGAAGACGATGGTTTTGCCGTCGGCGGAGATGCCGGGGCTTTGGCCGAGGGCGCTGAAGTTGCCGCTGGAAGCGACGACAATAGGCCCGGTCAGGCTGGGGGTCACTTTGACGATTGCGGAGGTTGGCAAATTGCCGTTGCGGTAGACGACCGTGCCGTCGTCGGCTTCCATTTCATTCATCTGAATCAGTTGCGTGCCGAGATTGAGTTCAGCGCCGTTGGAGGATTCGAGATATTTTCCGTTGTCGCTGAGGTTGCTCTTCAGGGCGCTGTAGATGACGGTGCCGCTGCTGTTGATGGCGGGGAAGAAAACGGCGGAGAGTTTTTGAACGTTGGGGTCGGCCTTTGCGATGGTGGTGGAAGCGCCGGTCTTGGCGTTGTAGGTGAGGACGAAACCTTTGGGGCCCGGCAGTCGCTCGGTGGTGGCGATGAGATTGTTGTTGTTGATCTGGACGAATTGCGCGAAGACATTTCCGCCGGCGCCGACGCCGGGATTTATTTCATTGATTGGGAAGGAAGTGGTGCCGTCACCCGTATAAATCCCGTTGTCCTGCGCATTGGTGGCCTGGAATGCAACGACACTGCTGTCGTTCACGGAAACATCCGGGCTGATTGCGGTAACGCCGAGCTTGCCGGTCTGAGCGAGAACAATGTTGTCGTAAGTGACAGAAAGAAGCCGCCGATTTTCGAGATTTTCGATGACCGCTTTTGTGCCGGTCGAAAGCGTTTTATATCGGCGCACTTCACAACCTCGACCTCGTTGCCCTGCTGACATGTTTCTCTCCTCAAAAGAAAGAGGTGACGCCCCACGATTAGCCCACGGCATCATGCAGACAGATATGCCGTACAATTCGGCTAAGAGACTAATTAAAACAAATGAGCAATGCAATGATAAAAGGGAGGTTGGAAGGATGGCGAATTTGGACTGTCTTCAAAGCAATCGAGGCTGCTAAATATCTCAGATCGATGGGCAAATTCGCCATCTTTATGAGTCGTGGAGTTTGGGTTGTTATTTATGGCTGTACGAAGGAGCCGTGAGTAGAAGCGCGGATGCGACAGGGTGCCGGAGATGACTCGTGAGATGAGAATTTTAAGGTGAGAGACGCAATTCAATTCAATTTCTTCATCCAGATATTTCGCACGGAGACTTTGGTGGTGGATTCGATTTCGATGCCGACGAGTCCGGGCACGTTGTTGGATGAAGTCGGATCGTCGTCGATCATGACGGCCATGAGTTGGCCGTTGAGGATGTGGATGAAGGTTCCGCCACGGGCGATGACCACATATTCGTTCCAGTCGTTGGGTTTGACGAGTTTGCCGAGTTCGGCGCGGTCGCCGATGTTGGCCATGAGCCGGCGTGGGCCCAGGCCCGCGCCTTCGACGACCTGGCCGCGATAGGCCATGATGCGCATGGGGGTGTTTTCGGAATAGAACTGGCCGGAATAGATTTTGGCGGGCCAGAAGTCAGCTTGAGGGCCGGTCATCATCCAGTTGGGATTGATCGGGAGGTTGGTGAGTGGATTGGCGTACGCGGCTGCGAGCCAGGGGATGTTGGTTTTGCTGCGATACTGCACGCCGCTGCCGCCGTTGCCGTCGATCCGGATTTCGAATTTAAGCGTGAAGTCTTTGGCTTCGATGTCACGGTAGGCGAGATAGGTATTGCGAACGGGATTCTGTGGCGTGGATTCGCCGATGATCGCGCCGTCTTCCACACGCCAGTATTTTGGATCGCCGTCCCAGCCTTTGAGCGTTTTTCCGTCGAAGAGGGAGACGTAGCCGGCGTGGTCGTTGAAATCGATTGGTTGCGGTTCGTTGAAGCTGCCCGCGATGAGTGCGCCGCCCATGGCGGCGAAGGCAGCGATTTGATCGGGGGCGAGTTTGTTGGGGGAATCCTGAATTTTTGCAAACGCTTCGGCTCTCTTTTTGGCTAGTGCCATCTCCGCGGCATCGACTGCATCGACCTTGATTTTGATGGAGGCATCATCGCGAGGATCAGCAAAGGATGCTTGAACCACCGCCGCGCGCGCTGCGGTTACATCTTGCGACAGTGGAGTGATTTCGCCGGTCAGGTTGGTGAGGGCGGCGCATTGGTTTGAGGTGAGGTCGGGGATTGGGCCAGCGTTATTGCCCGTGCGGCGCAGGCCGCCGGTGGTTTGCAGAACGGCGATTTGTTCGGGAGAGAGTTTGTTCGAGGATGTTTGGATTTTGGCGAGTGCATCCGCGCGAGCGTTGGCGAGCGCTAGCTCTGATTCAGCGATGGCTTGTATTTCCGGTTTTATAGCGGCGTCATCTTGCGGCGGGGTGAGTGATGCTTTGGTCGCATCGGCGCGATTGGCGGCGAGATGGTCGATGGCCGCGAGGAGATCGGCGTTCATCTTTCCAACTGCGATGATCTGTTCCCGGGTGGCGTTGGGGATTGGGCCTCGCTCGGAGGCGGGGCGGGTCTGGGCGGATGCTCGCATCTCAGCGAATCCAATCGCCAGGCCGAAAAGCACAACCAAGATGCATCGTCTCGCGATCGATCCCGCTTTGCCGGTCAATGTTTTCATCAATTTGCCCTCAATCTTTTTGGCTGACTATTTTCCCCGATATTATGCTTCAAACGAAGCGACACCACAAAAGATCGTCTTATTCGCATTTGAAGAGATGAAAGACTCCAAGACAGACGTGGTGAGGATGTGGGACGATGTACTTGGCGATCTGCGGCAGACGGTTCTGGCTATGCTGCTTCCAACAATGGCATTTTCCTCTGCTCAGAAGGTGCTTGCTCTAATTGCCTGCTCACTTCGTACTTCCCATGCGATAACAACGCTTCGGAGTGCGCGTTGGCATGCTCCATCCACCGATCGCGCAGCTCCCTCGCCGCCGCCACCAGCTTGGGATCGTTCTTCACTCGTGGCTTGGGCGTCCCGCCCGAGCGCTTCATCTTTGACGTCTCCGTCTTTAGCGGTGCCGGTGGATTGAAACTCCACCCGCCCAGCGCTCGCAGCCGGGGCGAGTTCTGTGCATCGGATTCCGCTTGCTTAGCGCGTTTGCTCCTCGTCTTCTTCTCAGCACCCAGCACTTTCATCTCAGAACTTTCTCCCGAAGGGAGAACGATCGGCTTCGCATCACTCCAATGCGTTCCTGGCGGAATCGGCAGCACCAACCGATCCTCGCGGATTGATCCTCCTCCCGTCTGGCTCGGAAACCAATAAGGCGTCGTCTCATCCCCTTGCCTGATTCGCTTCTGCCAGAAGATATGCACGCGGCCACCACCCTTACTCCCCCGTTTCGCACTCCCCGTGCGAAACGCCAATGGCACAAACCCCATCGCCTCCCAGAACCGATTCGCCTCGATATCCTGGGCGCACCAGCAACAAAACAATCGACACCCATAAGCCGCTCGGTCAAACATCGCTTTGAGCAGCATCGCACCGACAAATCCTCGCTGCTTTCCCGGCACGACGTTCATCTGATAGATGATTCCCACGTCGTCCCGTTTGAAATACTGATCGTTGCCGATGCAGTAGCCGACGCGAGTTGCTGGTTGTTGGTTGCTAGTTGCTAGTTGTGAAGAGTCGGACGCTTCTTTACTAGCAACTAGCAACTCACCACTAGCAACTTCCTCGGCCACGAGCACGTGGCCGAGCCTGATCTTCCCCTCAAACTGCTTCGTCGGCATCCACCCAACCTGCTTGGTATGAATCTTCTGCAACCCATCGATGAACGGCAGATCGTCCAACGTCGCCGGTCGTATCGAGATCGGAATCTTTGGGATTGGAATGATTTGATTCGACATGATTGAATCATTGAATCATCGGATCATTGAATCATTACAAGAAGCGTGATCGCGCAACCCAATGATTCAATGTTTCAATCCTCCGATGATTCAATTCCTTTCACACAAACACCACATCCCCAGAATTCGGCCCGGCGAATGATCCCGTCTGAAATGTGGACACCACCGGATCATCCACCTCCCACGTCGATGGCGCAGCGATTTGGTCGGAAAGCACCACGCGCACGTGATTCGGGCTGACGACGTTCGGAAAATTCCCCGACGTCTGCCCGTCGGGATAGTTCACGTAAAAGTTGTCGTCGAAATTATCGAAGCCCGTGACCACCGTCCCCGGCGTGAAGAAGATATCCAGCGTCACCCCATCACTCTGCATCGTGACACTTGAAATCATATTGATCGGAGCGGGAGGAGTGGCGTTCGTCGCCTTGCTTCGCGCCCGCCGTTTGCGAAACCGAAGGGGAGGAGAAATGATAAGCATTGAAAACCTCAGTAGAGAATCTCACAACCCACAACCTCACAACTCACAAAAAAGCTCCAAGCGCCAATTTGAAAATTTCAAAGTTGGAATTTGAATATTCCTTGTGAATTGTGAGTTGTGGCTTGTGACTTACGCGAAGCGTTCACGCCGCCTTCAGCATCGGCTGCGCCTCTTCCTCGGTCGCGCCGATCGCCAGATACGCCTGCACCGGATCGCATGCCGGCGAATAATCGCCGCGCTTCGAGTACCACATGCAGGTGATCCAGCACGGCGTGCCGGCTTCCACCGAACTGGTAAACTGAACGGAAAAGATGTTCTTTCCCGTCTGTCCTTCCAGCTTCCACATCGGATCGCCCGCCGGGGGCGGCGTCGTGCCGGCGAAGCTCAGGATGGTCACGCCGTCCGCCGTCGCGGGCTTCCGCTTGGTGTCGGGGAAGGCGCGATCCGCCACCTGGCACTTCACGACACTGCCGGTAACCGACAGGATCGTGAGCTTGGGCGAATCCGCCGGCGCGGGCCGGGGCGACGGCGCTGCACGATTAACGATGCCGAGCAACGCCTTGTTGGCATCGCTCACCGTGCTGTCGGATTGCACCGTTCCGTACAAATCCCGCGCGAACGTCAGGAAATTCGCCTTGGCGGTATCCTTCGCAGCCGCCAGGGATTTGGAGCGCGTCCCGGAATCGAACGCGTTCTTGTTCGCCTGATACGCCGAAACAAACCCCGCCAGCAATGTGCTGTACTGGGTTGCTTCGGCTGCCGTCAGGTTAAACGTCGCCGGACTGGCCGTGATGCGCGCACTGAAGTTCTGGCCGAAGGAGACCAGATCCGCATCTTTCGTTGTGATAGCCATGAGCTACCTCCATTGAAATGGTTCAGGCGGTCGTCCCCAGATGAATTCGTCCACCCGTGTGCCGCCTCGTCCGGTGCATCGACGCGGCAAAAATATGACTTTACTTGCATCTTCGATTTTTACTGTTTTATAACCGCCGCAAAATCGCAACCCTCGCCCCATTTTCTCCGCGACCCACTTCGCGGCGACTGGTCGATAAAACCATCATCGCAATCCATGCCACGCCCGGCTCAGATAATACGGGGCAAATCGCGATGAATAACCTACCCCCGATCTTCGCCGCTGATATCATCAGCGTGGCCGCTGATCTTCGCGGCGTGGCCGCTGATATTGGCGGCGTGGTCGTCAATCTCCGCGACGACGCCGGTCATATCAGCGGAGACCGCGCTCGCCTCCGCGCTCCCGACATTGAAATAAGCGGCGACGCCGTCCGTGGCGGTGGCTTCACCCCTCAGATCGCCGGCAACGCCAACCAATCGGTCGTCCATGCCAACCAGTCAGTTGTCCACGCCAAAAAGGGAGCGGTCGAGGGGGACAAAAACTTCTGTATGGCAATAAAATAAGCTGTTTACGCGGATGGAGAAATCTGCGTCGGCATAAAAAAGGATGTCGTGGCTGAGGAAGAGAGTTCGTCAGGCTGACTTATGAGTCTACGACGCCAATTAGAGGAATTTATGAGTGATTTTAATCTATCTTTCCGACCCTTTTTTCGAACTATCGAACGAAGAAAGCGCGTAATCGTTTCTCCAGTATCTTAATTCGCGAGGCTTTCGTCTCGCACTCCCAGATTATTAATACTTTCCAACCAAATGATCGAAGAAGTTTCAGTTGCTCTTTGTCCCGTTCACAATTTCTTTGGAGCTTAGGACCCCAATACTCCGCGCGTGATTTCGGCAAATGACCGTCAGCGCAGCTGTGCTGATGCCAAAAACAACCGTGGACAAAGATCAATTTTCGGTGCCGCTTGAACACCAGATCTGGCTTACCAGGGAGTGATGATTGATGAATGCGGAAACGCAAGCCTAATCGGTGAGCGAGGCTTCGGACAATCAACTCGGGCGTGGTGTCACGACCGCGTATGGCGGCCATATTTGCGCTGCGGGCCGTTTTGTACTTCATAGTCAGAACATTCTAAGGCCGGACAATCATTCACTCAGAATCAATATTGAACTTCATCACAATTTCTTATCGCCAGCATTTGCCTCAACTTTTCCAGCAATTAACCATGAAGCGCTCGCTACTTTGATGGATGCAATTGATCGCGAAGGCGACAATGCCGCAACTATATCAACTCGAGGGTGACCGTTTTCGACAGCTTTGCTAAGTCCGTAAGTCCCAGTGGAACGTATTGGAGCGGTTTCCGTCCAACACATACTGGCTCAAGATAGTCGTTAAAGAAAACGCATGGCACGTGAACGGAGACCTGCAAACCATCATGCAGTGCAAGCGATTGGCTGCCGTTTCCGTTCGAGGCATTGGCAACTTCGGGATCAAAGCTCGCATTCTTGCATTGAATTGATACGAATGGTCGGTGCGGAACAGTTCCTAGAGGCAATTGCCAAATTATATCTAAGCCACCATCCTTCTCTTTGCCTGAAAGAACCGGCTTCGTAAAACCTAGCTTCAACAAATGTTTGTTAAATTCGGCGATCTTTTTCTTCTTGTCGCGTGGATGTCCTACCCGATGAATCGCACCCGTCACGCGGTCCTTTAAGCGGGTGGCTACCGTGCACTCAAACAACCTCGAATGCTTCCCAATGCTTCGTATCCCTTTCATGTCGTTCACGAATTGTAGGAAACCTCCATCTGTCGACGTGAATTTTGCTGTGCTCGGATTGTAGTCAAACGGAAGTTTTGCATCTTTCCCTTTAAAGTGTCTCCTCAGTTCCTCGACAGCTTTCTTGATTGCTTGGGAATCGGTAGTCACCTGTAATTTGGTGCGAAGATCAGCTAGCAGTGTTGAGGAACCCTGCTTAGAGAGGGTGCTAGACGTGATAACGACCGGACTTGCACTCAAAAGCTCTTCTGCAACGATTTCAAAGAACTCGAAAACCTCGCTGATCATTAGTTCTACCCCTTTTTGACAAATGCCTTGACGGCATTATCAAACTCCGCATGACTCTTCTTCACATCCTTTGCCTCGCTCGACGTGTCCCTTTCAAGCACTTTTTTAAGCACTGCGTTCAAATCCTTCATTATCTTTTGCAGTCGCTTCTTGCTCTCATCAATCGTGTCGACATATATCTCGGATTCCGCAAGAGATTTTCCAGACAAAAGCACTCTGGTAGCCTTTTCAGAATTGAGCACGTTTGCCAGTCGCGAAAGCTCTCGAGTTTCCGATACAACTCTTGTCTTGGGATCGCGCCCACTCCCCGAACCGCGCTTCCCGTAAATCATGTCCAGCAAATCCGAAAGCCGTTGCTTGCTGTAGCTGGTTATTTCTAGCGATGTGTTGTCGACCTCTAACTCCAGAAATTCTTTGACACCCTTGCGAGAAAGTGCTTCGCCAAGTGTCCAAAAATCTTCGTCTTTTGGAATTCCCATTCGTGCCCTTTTCAACAATCTGAAAGGCAGCAAGAGCCTCTTCGCGTTGCTCTTCGAGAACTGAAGTTCTTCGAGTACGGTTTTGAGTCCTCCCTTTCCGGTACTCAGATGATCTAAAAAGGCCGCCTTACTCAATGGCGGCCACTCACGGAAACCGATGAGATGCCTAACACCTAAATAGACTCGCATCTCACTGCTCTGCTGCTCGTCCGGTTTGTCAGGGAACACAAGCGCGGGAATGTGTTTTAAATCCTCTATGCGCCCTATATATTTTTGTGGGTTCGATAGAATTTCCTTGATGGCAGCGAGTCGACGATTGCCCTCGACGACTGTGTAGCGGGCACCTTTTTTCTTTACTACCAGAGGCTCGTAGTCGATAAATCCGTTCTCAAGTAGGGAATCGACTAGTTCGAGCGCAAAATAAGGATCCTCTGTCAGGGCCTTTTGGATTTGTTCGGGCGATTTATCCGACATCGACCCTCCAAACCTGGGATTGCTTGGATCGAAATCCAAGAGGTCGATGTCTAGATATTCGAGCGTTGCTTTCGAATCCATCTGTTTTGCCACAGGACTCACCACAATTCCTTTAGGTTTACGACTACAGCTTTAAACAGAGGTGGAGGCACGGCATTTCCGATCATCTGAAATCGTTCGCGGACAGAACCTCGCTTCCATACGAACGAACGCGGAAAGCCCTGAAGCGCTGCGCATTCTTTGTATGCGAGTCGCCGTGCTGGTCCCTTTCGAGAGAAAATCCATTTGTCTGTGTGAACGCGCTTAAGTGGCGGACTCATTGGGTGCAGGGGTACATGGCGCCAATGACCAACGATGCAGGGGCTTGGCTCATCCCATTCATGCCGTCGTCTTCGCGAAAGGTAGTACCAATGGAATGGCTCAACATTGAACGAGCCCTCAGGCCATTCTGGAAACCCACTCAGTGCCTCTTTTTGGCTTCGTGGCAATTTACTTGTCCCGGGGCCATTAAGGGCTTCAGGAAATTGATATTCAAAATCCAAATCAGACCGAATGCCGACAATAAAAACACGCTTTCGCGTTTGAGCCACTTCGAAGTGTTGGGCATCAAGCACCCGCCATGCAACTCGGTATCCGGCTAGTCGATAGCGACAAAGTTGGTTTTCAAGCAGCTTTCGGTTCTCGCCGAATGCCATCCCATTGACGTTCTCCACAACGAACGCCTTCGGACCCACATTTCGAAGAACGCGGTCAAACTGCTGGTAAAGAAAATTGACAGAGTCATCTACTGTACGCCGTCCACCTTGCGTAAAGCCCTGGCAAGGGTAACACCCCACCAGAAAATCAGCGGTCGGGAAACGTTCGAAGTTGGTAATATCGCCGCATTCAATGACCGGCCCCAAATTATCTGCATAAGTCTGACAGGCGACTTTTGTAATATCATTCGCCCATACGACCTTATAGCCTAGATCTTGGAGCGCGAGGTCAGATCCTCCACACCCGCTGAAAAGCGAAATGGTTCGAACTTTTTTCATCATTCTGCAGTCAACGCATAATTAGCTGTTCCGTGATGCCCACTGTCAGACTAAAGGCCGGTTCGCCTAGGTAAAAACAATATACGTTTTCGTACTCATCGAGCGACCTAATTGGGTGGGCTCTCGACGGTCCCGCGTATAAAGGAACGGTTACGTTTGAAGAATCCGTCTGCCCCTCTTTTGGCATATCAGTGCAGTCTAATCATTGAAGTGTACGGCAGCAAATATGAACCAAATCAATCACATCCAACAGTCCAAGCCATGCTCTATTGAAGGCGATCGCACGGTGAAATCGCGGTCTACTATGCCCCATTTACAAATTACGCAGCGCGGCTCTGGAAAGACGCCCACCGCATCACTTTGGCCCGAGATAGGAGAAGCGATGCTCACGCCTTCGGCGGCTGCTTGGCTTTGAGCCAGGGCATCATGGCTCGGAGTTTTCGGCCGGTGACTTCGACGGGATGCGAGTTGTCGGCTTCGTAGAGGCGTTTGAAGTTTTTCATGCCGCTTTCGTATTCGGCACGCCAGCCTTTGGCGAAGGTGCCGTCCTGGATTTCTTTGAGGACCTGTTTCATTTCGGCTTTGGTTTTGTCAGTGATGATGCGCGGGCCGGTTTTGAGGTCGCCCCATTCGGCGGTGTTGGAGATGCTGTAGCGCATGTAGTCGAGGCCGCCCTGGTAGATGAGGTCGACGATGAGTTTGACCTCGTGGACGCATTCGAAGTAGGCCATCTCGGGGGGATAGCCGGCTTCGGTGAGGGTTTCGAAACCGGCTTTGATGAGGGCGCTGAGTCCGCCGCAGAGGACGGCTTGTTCGCCGAAGAGGTCGGTTTCGCATTCATCTTTGAAGGTGGTTTCGATGACGCCGGATCGAGCGCCGCCGATGCCGCGTGCCCAGGCGAGGCCGATCTCTTTGGCTTTGCCGGTGGGGTTTTGGAAGATGGCGAGGAGGCAGGGGACGCCGCCGCCTTTTTCGAATTCAGAGCGGACGAGATGCCCGGGGCCCTTGGGGGCGACGAGGAGGACGTCGACATCTTTGGGGGCTTCGATCGTTTTGAAATGGAAGTTGAAGCCGTGTGTCGCGCCGACGCTCTTGCCGGCTTTGAGGTGCGGCTGGATGGATTTCTTCCAGACTTCGGGCTGCACTTCGTCGGGGAGGGTGACGATGATGAGGTCGGCCTGCTTGACGGCGTCGTCGACGGGCATGGGATCGAAGCCCTGCTCGATGGCGAGGCGGCCGTTGGCGGAGTCTTTTCGGTTGGCGACGATGACTTTGACGCCGCTGTCGCGGAGGTTGAGGCCGTGGGCGTGGCCCTGCGAGCCGAAGCCGATGATGGCGACGGTTTTGCCCTTGAGGGGGTCGAGGGAAGCGTCTTTTTCGTAGAGCATTTTAAGTGGCTCAGCCATGTCGTTAACTCCTGTTTGTTTTGAGCCGGGCAAATTTATCGGAAGGGGGTGGGGGTGTCAAAATGGCAAAGACCTGCCTTGTTTCTTGTTCAAATTTGCGCTTTAGCTGCCTTATTTCCATTCGTTAAGCGGTATCAGCGCCGGTGGGTTTAGTTTTGGCCAGTTCTTACCTACGGGAGTGAGAAGGACAGCCAGACGCGTGCTGCTTCCGTCGGTATTGGGGATCAGATCGATGGCGAGCATTTCGGTGCCGTCGTTTTGACTTTCGGCGGGGGTGGGGGGACGGGTGGAGGCGATGTGGAATTTCGCTGTGGTGGGTTCGAGCAAGTCGGCTCGTAGGGTTTTGCCGTTGCTTGTTAGTATCGCTGAGTGTCCGTCATTGCTTAATTCGATTTTGGTAGGGGTGATCATGACCCAGTGTAGTGGCTCGTTGGTTTTGGTTGGTTGATATTCATCCTGCACTAGAACGCGGGCGCGATCGAGCAACGCGATGCCGCGATGTAAACTGGTTGCGTCGTTTGGATAGGCGGGGGTTAGGTCGGTGATGGCGAAGGCGCGGTTGGAGGCGGCGGCGTATTGGATGATGGGGGAGACGATGTTGTGGGATTGGATGGCGTCGCCGGGGGTGACGGTGTTGTGGC
>DATAPK010000498.1:0-9919 GCA_036265245.1 Tepidisphaeraceae bacterium
CGAAGTCAGGCCGCCATACCCGCCATCGCAGCGAATCGTGCCGGTGATTGATGAAGTCAGGAACGTCAGTGGCAGCGTAAATGAATCGTTCGCCGCCATCGAATATTGCGAGACATATCGCGAGGGAGCGCTCACGACGGTTCGGGTGGAACGCGTGATGCTTCCGCTGGGCGATGAAGAAGTCGCCGTCACATCGACGTTAAACGTGCCGGCCGACACCATCGAAACCACGACGTTGCTGATCGCCGCGCCGTTGGCCAGGTTCATCGACGGGATGTTCGTTCCCGGATTGTAAAAGGTGTAGCCGCTGTTCGTCGCAATCATCGACGAATCAGCCTTGGCCGGATTCATCAGATAATAGAGCGACAGGTTCGTCGCCGATTCGGTCAATCCATCGGCGCTGACCGACGAGAGGGCATTTTTGCCCGCCTGCGCCTGTATCGACGCGCCAGACAGCAGCGCAAAGCCCATGATGGCTGCCGATGCCATCAAGACAACCACAAGAATCATTGCGATTCCGCCGCGATGTTTTTTGATTCTTTGTTTCATATCAGCTTGGGTTCATCCCGTGCGGAGTGCTCGGCGAACGCACGCAAATCGCTCCATACCGGGTCTGTTGATGACCTCCCCGATTGAAATACAATTCATATTCCAACAAGGGAAACTGGTGCAGACTGGCGGGCGTCTGCACGTAAATTTGCATACCGTCGATGTTGCGTGCCAGCGGCGTCTTGACCGAAATCCCCTTGAAAGTCGCGATATAACTGGACGTTCCGAAAATCGAGTAATCCACCTGCGCGTTATTGGTCGAGGTGTATTTGTAAATCGTGTGATCGGTCGCATCGTATTCCAGCAGTTCGGCTTCATTGGCGTTCACATAGCCATCGTTATTCCCGTCGAGCACCCAGATCAGAACCGACGCCTGCTGCACAGTGGAATCGGTCAGCGTCCCGGGAAAATAGCCGCCGAGGCATTGCGCCGAGCCGACTTCGTTCTGCAACCTGGCGGCGGCGAGAGTGCTCATCATCGAGATCGATGCGACGGTCTGCCCGCCATTGACGTTGGTGGTGACGCCGCTATCCCACGCCGTCGCCGTCGCCAGCGAAAACGCCGCCAACGCCCCCATAATCAGCGCAGTGATCACCATGCCGATGCAAAGCTCGACAAGCGTGAAGGCGATGCGAAGATTTTTCTTTCGACAATTCACAATCTTTTCGGGAAAAATCTCAATACCCAATTGAGGCATTGGATATTGTGGCTTCATTGGTCATTCTGATTTGGTCATTGGTCATTATTAATTACTTTTCATCGCTTCAACTGTGTCGCCGCAAAGCTCAGCATCGCCTGAAGCTGGGATGACACTCCCGTGCTGGCCGTCACCGTGACCGTCACCATCCCAAAATCCCCTGAGCCGACTCTCGATCCGTTCGGCGTGGTTCGATATTCAAACGCCACCGTGCGCGTGTAGGTCGCCCCATCGTTGAAGTTCACCACATTGCCTTGCAGGGTCTTGATGCCGGTCGTTGAGTTGTCGGTATAGCCGTCATAGTCGGCAGCGTCGTCGAAGGTCGAGCGATCGCGGCCGCCGTTGCTCCAGCCGGCATTGGGCTGAACCGTGAACGATTTGCTGCTGACTTCCTCGATCAGCTCTCGCGCCAGCGTCTGGCAATTGCTGGATTGCGCAAGCGACTCCGCCTGCTGCTGCGTCGCCGCAAGAGTCGCGGCGATGCCGAGCGCACTGATCGCAAGAAACACCGAAGCGATTAACGCCTCGGCGAGGGTAAAAGCACTGCGCGCAGTTCTGGTCCCGCGTGTAACCGGCGAGCATGCCCGCCGGCTAAACTGCGTCCTAGTACTTGCTATAGGCCATTCCCGTGTTGTCATTTCCGGTAAGGTTGGCGATGATTTGTTGAGTCGATGGCTGATAAATCCAACCGGTGGTCGCATCCGGCGTTGGAAGCGGGCCGGGGCCGACGATCATGATGTCTGTGGAGGAATTCACCGGATTGGGCGGCATTTTGCTGAGGTAAGGCCCGAATTTCTTGGTCGCCGTCGCCGTCGTGCTGGTGCCGCAACTGTCATCCGTGTAGTGCATCATCTGATCCAGGAAATCCTGCTCGCTGGCAGTGGCGGTGACGACGCCTGCCGGATATCCCGGCGGCGTGTCGCGGTGCTGCGCTTTGAAAACCTCAATCTGAATTCGCAGATAACGGAGATCATCCTTCATCGTATTCTCTTTGGCCTGCAAAGAAGCATTGGAGAATTGGGGGATGACGATCGTCGCCATGATGCCAAGGATGATGACGACGATGAGAATTTCGACGAGCGTGAATCCGGCACGCCGATTCTTGCGTAATGGTTCGAGATGAAGCATGGCGGATTCAGGGTAAAACATAGTTCATTCCAAAGTAGGCGGTTTTACATCGTGCCCACTGTTCTGAAATCCGGCGGCGGATGATGAACCCGCCGCCGGCTTGCAATTACGCTTGATTACGAACCGGAGTTATCAGTCGTGCCGGTTTCATCATAGAGCAACGTGCCACCCTTGGTGGTCGCGTAGATCTTGCCGGTCTTCTGATAGTAGATCCAACCGGTATCTCCATTGCTGGCACCAGAAGAAGCCGTGCCGCCTGAAAGAGTTGGATCAGCCGTCGTGGTGGTGTTCACCAGCACCGTCGTGCCTCCATTGAGCGGATTGGTCGGAGCGCTCGTAAAATACGAGCCCAGTGTCGCCGTGGCGGTACCGGTGGCCCAGCTGTCATCCGTCTTTTCGAGTAGCAGAGTCCAATCACCATTAACGGAGAAACCAGCCGAGGCAGTGCCAAGACTATCCCGGTGTTGCAACGCTGCCAGCGAGAGCTGGCTGCGAATCGTCTGCAACTGGCTCGTCAGGCTGTTCCTGCGCGCATCCTGCGATGCGTTGGTGAACTGCGGGATGACGATGGCGGCCAAGATGCCCAAGATGATCACGACGATCAAAATTTCCACGAGCGTGAAACCGCTCGAACGTGTGCGTGTGCGATACATGTCAGTCTCCTGTGAAACGTTGTCCTGTGTCTGCTCTGCGGCACAACAACGCGCCGCAAACCGCAAGCATGAGTCGAAAGCTGATCGCTGGTGGTCGCGATCCAGTCTCCTTTCGCGGCGGCCCAATGCAGGCGGGCGTGCAGACCCAAACGCCGCTGATTCCGACCAGTTCAGACATCGACGCGTCAAGTCACCGACTTAACCGCGCAATGTTGCCCAGTCGGGCACGTTCCAGGAGAGGACCCATAATCGCTGACATGCTTGATCCTTTCGGCAACGCCCTCGATCCTGCGGTCAAAAAAAACAGGATCGGGCGCTTTGCGCATCACAGGCGGGCTATCTCTGGCACCTGTGAGTGTGGCCCCGATTTCTCGGACTCCACACGCCGCGTCACCACGGCTTTGCCCTTGTCAGGGATCCTCAACCTCGTGTTGGGATGTACGATTGGATTGGGGGGAAGGCAAAATGGGGGAGGGGAAAAATGACCAATGACCAAGTCCGAATGACCAATCAATGGCCAAATCTCAATGACCAATAATTTGGGACTTGGATTTTGGGATTTTATTGGTCATTCGGATTTGGTCATTGGTCATTTAGCAACCGGTCATTGGCTCTCGACGTCTAGTCCGATATCCATGGCGGTGGCGGAATGAGTGATGGCGCCGACGGCGATGCGTTCTACGCCGGTGAGGGCGATGGAGCGGACGGTTTCGAGAGTGACGCCGCCGGAGGCTTCGAGTTCGACTTTGCCCTTGCGGCCCGATTTGTCACGTAACTCCACAGCCTGGGTCATGCGGGGGCAGTCCATGTTGTCGAGGAGGATCACATCGACGCCGTCGACTTTGAGTACTTCGCGGAGTTGGTCGAGGGTATCGACTTCGATCTCGACCAGGCGGTTGGGATCTTCGGCGCGGCACTTGTGGACGATCGAAGAGAGGAAGCCGCTGAGTTCGTTTAAGGGTTGGGCGGTGAGATGATTGTCTTTGACGAGGAGGCCGTCGTATAGGCCGATGCGGTAGTTCATGCCGCCGCCGCAGCGGACGGCGTATTTGTCGAGGGCGCGCAGGCCGGGGAGGGTTTTTCGGGTGTCGTAGATTTTGGCGCCCGAGCCTTCGACGCGGCGGACGAAGCGCTGGGTTTGGGTTGCGACGCCGCTCATACGCTGGAGGAAATTGAGGATGATGCGCTCGGCAGAGAGGAGGGAGCGCATGGGGCCGCGGATGCGGAGAAGGGGCGTTTGGCGGGCGTCGCTAAATCGGCCTTCGATGATTTCCATGTGGAAGCCGGGGATTTGCTCGACGCGGAGGCGTTCGTCATAGGCGCGGCAGATCATTTCGACGATGGGCAGACCACAAGCGATGCCGACGCTCTTTTGGAGCAAGGTGCCGACGGCGACTTTATTTTCGTCGATGAGCAGGCGGCTGGTGACGTCGTCGGATTGTGGGCCCAGGTCTTCGCGGCGGGCGAGTTGGATGATTTCTTTGAGTTCTTCGTTGGAGGGAAAAGGGAACATCTTTACACCTCGGAAATAAGATTCACCACAGAGACGCGGAGGACGCAGAGAAGAATTTTTTAGCCACGAATGGACACGAATTTACACGAATGAATTCAAAACATTTTTAATCGCGCTTATCCGTGTCATTTGTGGCCCACCATCATTATCTCTGTGTTCTTCGTGACTCCGTGGTGAATTAAAACATTCATGGCATCTCAATATTGTATCCTCTAAGAGCGGAAAAGTTTTTTTAAAGTCTTGGTGCGGCGGGTTTGTGGGGTTCTGCCCACGCTGGGGCGCCTTTTATTTTTAGTTTGCGGGTGAAGACTTTGTCGCCGCAGGTGGCGAAGAGGGTGTCGAAGTTGGGGCCGCCGAAAGTAATGGAGGAGACTTTGCCGTTGGGTGTGGGAAGGATGCAGTTGGGGCGGCCGGCCTGATCGCAAACCTGGATGCCCATGCGTGTGGAGACGTAGAGGCGGCCATCGGTGTCGACGCACATTCCGTCGGGGCCGGCGTCGTCGGCGGTGTCGGGTTGGTGAAGCCAGTAATACTGTTGTTTGTCGGCGAGGGTGCCGTCGGGTTGGATTTGATAGCTGTAGACCCAGTGGGAGCGGTAGTCGTTGACGTACAAAAGAGATTGGTCGGGGGAGAGCGTGATGCCGTCGGCGAGTTTCAGGCCGGTGTCGACCACTTGTCGTTGGCCGTCGGGTTTGATCAGCCAGACTTTGCTGGGTTGATCAGAGCCTTTGACGGGATCGTCGGTAACATACATGTTGCCGTTGTGGGCGATGACGAGATCGTTGGCTGAAGTGAAACCGTCGGTGAAGCTGTCAGCGAAGATTTTGTCGTCGTCGGTTTTGATTTTATTTTCGGGGCGAAAGATGGAGTAACGTTTTCCATCGGGGCCGAAGGCTTGGCCGCCGAGTTTTGGAGAGCCAACTTGGGTGACTTTGAGATCGAGATCGATCTTGAACGCCCTACCGTCTTTGATGTCGTTGAAGAAGACTTCGCCTTTTTGGTTAGAGGCGATGCCGTCGGCTCGGCCGAGGGGTTGATCGATTGGTTTCCAGCCTTCGCCGGGGAGGAGGATGGCGGCGAGCATTTCGTTGAGCGACGTTCCCGCTTTCACCGGTGTCGGCCAATCTTTCCAGAGGTATCGCATGGCGTCGGGGAAGATGGCGGTGGCTTGTTGGGTGCTGTGCATGCCATCGCCCCAGATGTGGTTGACTTCGTAGCCGGCGAAGATGAAAGAGCGTTCCATGGTTTGGTTGGCCATCCACCAGTCGCCGCCGTATTTGTTATTGTCGTTGGAGCCATCCTGGAGAAAGATGCGGATGGGTTTGGGTTCGGTTTTTCGGATGAGGATGGGATAGCGCTCGCCGCCGCGGAGACCGACGTAGGTGCCGATGCAACTGAAGACGCGGGAGAAGGAATCGGGGCGTTCCCACGCGGCGGTGAAGGCGGCGATGGCGCCGCTGCTGGAGCCGCCGATGGCGCGATCGTTGGGGTCGTGGGAGAAGTGGACCGCCCTGCCGTCGGATGCGGATTTGGATTCGACTTCGGGGAGGATTTCTTCCAAGAGGAATCGCGCATATTGGTCGCCGAGGCCGTCGTATTCGTAGCTGCGGTTGAAGCGATCGAGGGCGGTGGCTTCGTTTTGGGATTTCAGTTTGCCGGGCTGGATGAATACGCCGATGGTGATGGGCATTTCGTTTTTGGCGATGAGGTTGTCGAAGACGGTGGGTGCGCGGAAGCTGACGCCATCCTGGCAGACGAAGAGGCAGGCGGGTTTGTCGGGTTTGTATTGGGCGGGGATGTAAATCCAGTAGTCGCGGGTGGTGCCGGGGAAGATTTTGGAGTGGTCGAAGGTGAACTTGAGGATCTCTCCGTGGGGGATGCTCGGTTGAGTGGTTGAGTCGGGGCCGGGGGTGTAGTCGGTTGCCGCGATGGCGCAAGCGGGGAGGAGGAGGGTTAGAAGAAGCGCGACGTAGTTGAGACTGGAGGGGGTTTTGTTGAGACGATTTTTTTGCGGCGGGAAGTTTTGGGAAATTTTGGGAAAGAGGGTTGGCGATTGGGGAGAAAATGAGGGGTCGGGTGTTGATTTTGGATTTTGGATTTCGGATTTTGGATTGGAAATGCAGAGAGGCATTGCGGTTCTCCTTGGCGTTTGTTCCGGCGCGCGGAGGCGGCGCGGGGGACAAAGACGGGTTTTGAGCGTTCCCGGTTGGGAACGGTCGGCGGGCGGAAGCCCGGTAGGGTATTTTAGCAGAAGGCGGGGAAAAGTCGGCGGGGAGGGGGAAGTTTTTTGGGTCCCATGGCGGAGCCATGGGCTTGGGGGGGAATAATTTTGATCGTGTTGCGGGCGATGGGTTAAGATCGTTGGGGCAAGGGATGCGGTATGAGATTGTGCGCTGGTTGTTTGAGAATAACCTTGGGTCTGAGGAGCATCAGATGGAAAAGTATTGGTATCGAATCGACTTTATCGATGGCAAAGATAGTCGCATGCTGATTGGCACGTCGGAATATGAGCCTGCCGAGTTGGTCAAGCAATTACGCGGCGATGAATATCTCCTGCTCAGCGATCTGTCGTATCGCGATAATCAAAACCGCTTTATCTCCTGGTCTACCTGGGACCCGCGGCTGGAGTCGGTGGCGTATATTAATCCGAAATACATCATCAGCGTCATGCCATTTGTCGGTGATCCACGGCCCGGCGGCGAGGAGAATCAATAGTCCGAGCATTGAGCAGATTGAGGTATGCGATCATGACGGCCATTACATCGCAACGATTTTGGAGCGCGTATCGCGGGTTTCAGCGCATCTTTTTGTGGATGTGGTTTGTGGGGGTGGCGCTTTGTCTTGCGGTGGCGGCGCTGCGACTGGGGAGGTTTTGGCTTTGGATCGTTTTTCTGGTGACGATTTATCCGGCGATTATTGGGTGGCTGGGATTTAATGGGATTGGAATTCTTTTGAAGACGCGGCCGCCGGTTCAATCTGGGGAAAGGGAGCCGATTAACTGGTTGCTTTGGAGCGTGTGGTTGTTGTTGGGGATGATTTTTGTCGCGGGGGCGGTTGGGCTGCTCGTGGCGGTTGTGTGGCGGATTGTTGTGTGAGGCGACGGTCAACGATTGATTTGTTGCGAGTCAGATTTTTGTAGTAATTCTGCGGAGGTCGGGCGGCCGAACAGGTCTGCGATATCCACCTATGATAGAAACTCCATCATCACGACATAAGGTGGGTACGATCGCGGTGGCGTTGATCGTTGCGGTTATCGTATTCTTCATAGTCTGCAATGGGCTTTGCGCGATTGCGAAGGCGACAGGTGTAGTGATTACGGCAGGAATGTTTTGGCCATTCAACGTCGCGATTTGGTTTGTTGCGGCTCTCGTTGCGAGCGCTGTTGGGGTGCTTAGCATGCGAATAGTGGATCGCCGACACTGAAGGGATTTACGTTATGTTGGATTTGTTTCGAGATCAGCCGAAGGTTCGTTTGGCGATTGGTGCCGTTTTTATTGCGATCGTTTGGGGGTTGTATGTCATTCGTGTGACGGCTGGGGTTGGGCCGATGCGTGATGATCGGGGCAATCAAGCGCCGGTGCATGATT
Organism: Tepidisphaeraceae bacterium; assembly: GCA_036265245.1. Classification (GTDB taxonomy): domain Bacteria; phylum Planctomycetota; class Phycisphaerae; order Tepidisphaerales; family Tepidisphaeraceae; genus DATAPK01. The sequence continues at coordinate 8,128 of DATAPK010000498.1, forward strand.
ATTTGGTGGGGGCGGGGGTGGTGACGGGGATGGTGGTGGGTTGGATTGTTTTGCGCACGATGATGACGCGGCGGATGAAGAGGGAGTAGAGGTTTTTTCGGAACTTGGGTGGCGCTTTGAGGTAGGGAGACGAGGTAGATGGATCGGGGGAATCCGGGTCTTCGGAGTACCTCAGACTCGGCGTCTGTGCAAGGTTGTGACAGCTTTTTGAGAATAGCGGGAGGCGATTGATGTTCGCGTGGATCGAACAACGGCGACGGATGAGGGGATTGCCGGAGGCGATTGCGAAGGTCGCGAAAAAGATTCCGGATCGGGAGGCGTTTGAGGCGGGGGCGAGGGAGGTGGCGGAGCGGTTTGGGGCGGGGGCGATTGGGGTTTTGCGAAAGCGATTTCATCAGGACAAGCCGCGGCCGGAGGAATTTGAGTTTCCGAACGCGAGGCTGGGGGCGTGGCTGCATCGGTGGCAGTTTGCGATTTTTGAGGTGTTTTATTGTCTGCGCGAGCCGGCGCTGGAAGCGGTGCGGAAGGCGGCGTTTGGGCGATATGACTGGACGCAGGGGAACGCGATCGAAGTGCTGTGCCGGTGGGCGGCGGAGGGGATGGATCGGGAACGCACGCTTGGCGATCTGAAAAATAAAATGCCGAAGATGAGATCGGAAGCGTTGGAAGTGGCGGCGGCGCGGTTGCTGCCGAGGGCGGAGAGGGATTCGGCGATTCGGGAGATTGTGGAGGAACTGCGGGGGGTGGCGGAGTTTGAGGAGGCGTGCGGGGAGGAGGAGAGTGGGGAGTGAGCAACTCGGAAGAATGCGCGACGAGGCAGTAGTGCAGTTTTGATCTATTATTAATTGTTTCAAAACTCAGACGCGCTTCTGAGGTACCCCGAAGAGGCGGATCAATTGCAGGAAAAATCCGGGTCTTCGGAGTACCTCAGACACCGGCGTCTGTGGGTGCAATGGGTTTGAAACAGGCTTTTAGCTGCCATGCGCATGGGGCGATAATGAGAAACCCCGCGTGGGCGCGGGGGCTAAACGATTATGGTTTGAACTTCGTCGTACTACAGATTCCATCGATGGACACACGAACACTCAATGCTTACGACCAACAAGCGCATGCATTCGCTGAAGATTGGCATCGGCAACCGCCGCCGACGGATTTGCAGGAGATCGTGCGACAATATTTTCGGCCGGGGATTACGGCGGATGTGGGTTGTGGGAGTGGGCGGGAGACGGGGTGGCTGGCGGAGAATGGGTTTGCGGCGATTGGGATTGATCCATCGGAAGGATTGCTGGAGGAGGCGAGGCGGCGGCATCCGGGGGTGCGGTTTGTGCGGGGGGGCGTTGCCGGAGTTGGAGGATGTAGAGGGGGGATTTATGAATGTGCTTTGTGAAACTGTCATCATGCATCTGGAAGCAGCGATGATTGGTGCGGCGGTGAAGAGGTTGATGGCGATTTTGGAAAATGAGGGGACGCTTTATTTGAGTTGGCGAGTGACGGAGGGCGAGGATAGACGGGACGAGCATGGGCGGCTGTATGCGGCGTTTGATTCTTCGCTGGTTGTTGGGGCTTTAGAGGGCGCGAGGATTTTGGTGGATGAGGAGAAGATTAGTGCGTCGTCGGGGAAGAGGATTCATCGGATCGTGGCGAGGAAGGAAATGAAATAGGATCACCATGTCGGCTGGAGGTTTTGGGATGACGGTCAGTGAATTGGTGGTGACACTCGCAGGGATTGTGGAGCGATCGTTGCTTGAGCGCTCGGCGAATCAGGAGAAGATCATCGCCAGTCTGGCGGCGA
>DATAPK010000499.1:0-4867 GCA_036265245.1 Tepidisphaeraceae bacterium
TTCCGGGTCAGAAAACTGCCTATTTGCGCGTCAGCAACGGGCGGCAAAGAAACCTTTAGCCCCCAAAAAGGGACTCTCAGGGCGACAGTTTGTACGCACTTTTCTTATTTCTTCCAGGCCTTCGACTTAAAGTCGTTCAACGCCTGTTTTAGCTGATTTTCGACCTCGTCGGTCAAATCCTTCTTATCCCCCAGCGTTTTTCGCAAAGCCGCAGCATTCGTCTCGACATAGCTCAAAAACGCGCTCTGGAATTCGCCGATGCGGCTCAATGGGACATCATCCAGATATCCCTTCGTGCCCGCGTAGATCACCATGACTTCCTGCTCCACAGGCATCGGCTTGTATTGCGGCTGCTTCAGCAATTCCACCAGCCTCGCCCCGCGATCGAGCTGCGCCTGCGTCGCTTTATCCAGTTCCGTCCCAAGCTGCGCAAACGCCTCAAGCTCACGATACGCCGCCAGATCCAGTCGCAATGAGCCGGCGATCTTCTTCATCGCCTTTGTCTGGGCGTTTCCACCCACGCGGCTCACACTGATGCCCACGTTAATCGCCGGCCGCACACCCGCGAAAAACAAATCCGGCTCCAGATAAATCTGTCCGTCCGTGATACTGATGACGTTGGTCGGAATATACGCCGACACTTCCCCTTCCTGCGTTTCGATGATCGGCAGGGCGGTCAGCGATCCGCCGCCTTTGTCCGTGCTGAGCTTCACCGCGCGTTCGAGCAATCGGCTGTGTAAATAAAACACGTCGCCCGGATAAGCCTCACGACCCGGCGGCCGACGCAGCAGCAGCGACAACTGGCGATACGCCGCCGCCTGCTTCGACAGATCGTCATAAACCACCAGCGTGTGCTCACCCTTCCACATGAAGTATTCCGCCATCGCGCAACCCGCATACGCTGCGATATATTGCATCGGAGCAGGGTCAGCGGCGCTGGCGACGACCACCGTCGTATATTCCATCGCGCCCGCCGCTCGCAAAACTTCAACGATGCCCGCGACGGTCGATTCCTTCGACCCGATCGCCACATAAAAACATTTCACGCCCGTCCCTTTTTGCGCGATGATCGTATCCACCGCGATCGCGGTCTTGCCCGTCTTTCGGTCGCCGATGATCAGCTCTCGCTGGCCGCGCCCGATCGGGATCATGCTGTCGATCGCCTTGATGCCCGTCTGCAACGGCTCTTTCACCGGCTGGCGCTCGGCGATGCCCGGCGCCACGATGTCCATCTTCCGCGTCTCCGTCAGCGGAATTGCAGGCCCGCCGTCCAGCGGCTGCCCCAGCGGATTCACCACCCGCCCAATGACCGCCTCTCCCACTGGCGACTCCAGCAATCGCCCGGTGGACTTCACCGAATCGCCTTCCTTGATCTCCAGATAATTCCCGAAGATAACCGCGCCGATCGCCTCTTCTTCCAGGTTAAACACCTGCCCCATGATCCCATTGGGAAATTCCAGCAACTCGCCAGCCATCGCATTGCGCAATCCATAAACGCGCGCAATCCCGTCGCCGATTTCGATCACGGTGCCGACATCCGAAACCTGCACCTTCTGCTCGAAGGCCTGAATCTCTCGCTTCAAAACACTGGTGATTTCCGCAACATTGATGGCCATAAAACGCGCTCCGCTTGAAATTCCAAATTCAAAGCACCAAATCCCAAACAAACCTGCCGCCCAAACGTCATCGTGTCTGGATCTTCCTATCGTTTTGGATTTTGAATTTTCCTCATTTGAATTTGTTTGTAATTTGGTGCTTGAGTTTTGGTGCTTATATTATTTCTCTCTCGCCGCCAGCATCTGCTCTCGCAAATTGGCGATCTGCGTTTTCACGCTCGCATCGATCAACTGATCCTGCACCCGCAAAACCAATCCGCCGATGATCGATTCGTCGACGTATTGATGCACAATCGCATCCTTCTTCAGCGCCGCCGAAACCTTCTGCCGCACCTCTTCCAGTTGCTCTGGTGTCAGCTTCTGTGCGACCGTCACATCCACTTCAATCTTGCCCAACTGCTCGTCCAGCAGATCGTCAAACGCATCCGCGATCTCTCTAAGATGCCCAAGCTTTCCCTTCGCCGCCAGCACCTCCATGAAATGCTCCAGCAGCGGGGCGATCTTCCCTTCAAAAATTCGCTTCAGAGTGGCGCTGCGCTCGGTATCGCCGATCGACGGGTCGGCCAGATACGCGCCAAACATCGGATTGTCCGTCAGCAACTGCCGCAACCCGCTCAAGTCTTCGCCAATCTGCTCGGTCTGCTTCCGCTCATTCGCCAGCTCAAGCAGCGCGGTCGCATAAGAAACAGCCGTCGGTGATGGATGAATCTGTTTTGCCATAATGGTGCGATCAAATCGTAAATACGTTAAGAGTCTTTTTACGTATTTATGTATTCACGTATTTACCGTCTCCAATTGCTTCAAACTCTCCGCGACCAGATCCTGCTGATCCGCCGCATTCAGATTTCGCCGGATAATCTTCTCCGCGATCATCGTCGAAAGATTCGCCGCCTGATCGTAAACCTCCCGCACCGCCGCATCCCGCGCCGCCTCAATCTCCTTCGTCGCGCGCTCCTTGATCTGCTCCGCCTCCTGCTGCGCCTGCATCCGAATCTGCGTCGCCAGCTTCTCCCCCTGCGTCGCCGCCGCCGAAATCATCTCCCGCGTCTTCGCCTCAGCCGAGGCAAGCTGCGCGGTGTAATCCTTCAACGTCCCCTCCGCCTTGACGCGGGCCGCCTCAGCATCGGCAATATCGCCGCGAATCCGCTGCTCGCGCTTCTTCAACCCTTCCAGCACATTTCGCCACGCCGTCGGATACAGCACCGCCAGCATGATGATGAAGATGATGATGACCCACATCGCCGAGTAGTACGTGTCTTTCGACGTCATGTCGGGCACGATGCTCGCTTTGGGCTCGGATTCCTCAGCGGCTTCCGACGCCGCGCGTACCACCGGCGACAGCAATGCCAGCATTAGTGCGAGCGAGAGAACGATTCTTTTGAACATGTCGATCACCTGTATGTAAGGCGTCGCGCCGGCTATTCACCCGCGCGACGCCGATAGATCAGATGCTGGTGATTTTCAGCGCCATCAGCAGCACGATGACCAGCGCGAAGAAGGTGAACCCTTCGATCAGCGCTGCCGCGATGATCATGTTCGTGCCGATGCGTCCGCCTGCTTCGGGTTGGCGGGCGATGCCTTCCATCGCATGGCCGGCAAGATTGCCGATCCCCTTGCCGCCGCCGATGACCGCAAAACCTGCTCCAATTGCCGCGCCTGCCACGGCCAAGCCCTTGTCGCCGATCGCGAAGGCTTGATCAGCCAAAATAGGTAACAACATTCGATGCTCCTCCCGGATCAAATCCGGAACAATGCGTCTTTCGGGCAAATTCGGATGGCCCGTCCAACGCGGATATATAGTTGCCGACTTTCAAATTTGCCCCGGCGTCGGCTGCTCATGGGCGAAGTTTATGTGTTGCTAATTGCTGGTTGTTAGTTGCTAGTAAATCCAACTAGCAACTAACAACCAGCAACCAGCAACTAATGCTCTGGCGCCACCGACGACGCCAAAAACAGCGTTGTCAAAAACGTAAAAATATACGCCTGCAAAAACGCAACAAACAATTCAAGCAGGCGGATCAACAAGCTCAATACCACCACCGGAATTCCAATCCCAATCTGTGCCGCAATCGTCGGCCCAAGCAAAATCAATCCAACCAGCGACGCCAGCACAATGTGCCCGGCGATCATGTTCGCAAAGAGTCGTATCATCAGCGCGAACGGCTTGATCACCGCGCCAACCAATTCCAGAATCAGCAGCAAGCCAAACATGGGAATGTCGGCCAGCCACATCACTGGCGACTGCCCCGGCTCCGGCTTGAATGGATGCGGAGCGAAGTTCCACAGGTAAAGCGGAACCGCCATCAACAATGCAACAGGAAGGCTCTTGCCATGGGCATGCGACTGCGCGCCGGCGTGGCCGTGGGCTGAACCCTCATGCTCATCATCTCCGTAATGCTTCGTCGGATTGCCAAGTGCCTTGAAGTTGCCCGGGACATCCGCGCCCAGCCCCTCTCCTCGAACATGCTCCAGATCATGGGCCGCCTCGTGCCCCGGGCCGCCATCCGAAGAATGCTCTTCATGGTGGCCATGATGTCCGTACGTGCCGTCCATCAGAGATCGCATTACCTGTACGACGCCGTTCACATGGATAAAGAGAAACGCACAAATCGCCAGCGCCCCCGTCGTAATCATCGACCCCGTCGCTGTGCCTCCCCAATGCGAAGCCTTGCCCGTGGCGAGCGTCAGGATGTCACCAATCGGAAGCTGGCCGAGAAGATTGCAAAAAAGAATGAAGAAAAACAGCGTCCACAGAAACGGCAGAAAGCGATCGGTATTTTCCTTCAGCGCCGGACGAAATACTTCGACGCGAAGATATTCCAAAATCGACTCAAAGAAATTTCGCGCGCCGCTCGGCGCGTCGGTCCGGGCTTTTCGGAATAGTACCGGAAAGATCAACACCATCAGGAGCGCCGCCACCAGCGCCATGAACATCTGGTTGTTCATGACGAACGGGCCTATCGAAAAATGCAACGGGTGGGGGACCACATGCTCAAGTGGATCGGAAACTGCAATCGGGAATTGGATCATAGATAGGCCTATTTAGACGGTGCGATCGAGCCGTCGCGAGCCAGATGAATCGCCCGGATCAGCGCCGCAACCAGCGCCGCCAGCGAAGTCCAGTAAAATACCAGCAGCCAGCCAAGCAGCGGCTGCGGCGCGCCGAATTTCAAAACCGTTGCCGCCAACCCAAACGAAAGCGACCCAAGCATCTGAATCACCGTGCCGATCAGCGCCGCATAAACAATTGA
>DATAPK010000500.1:0-1914 GCA_036265245.1 Tepidisphaeraceae bacterium
CGCCAGTGATGGCGTGCGCGTCTGGATCAACAACAAGATCATCATTAACGACTGGAATACTCATTCCAAGCCAGTGACAGACAAGGGAACGGCATCGCTGAAGTCAGGGCAGGCGGCTGCGATCCGCGCGGAATATTTCGACAACAAAGACGTCGCGTCCATCTCCCTTTCCTGGAGCAGCAGCACGCTCGCGAAGCAAATCGTTCCGAACGCCGATCTCACGCCGACGACCGATCCGCTGCTTGCCAGGATCGATAGCACGTTAGGCTTTGCCCGCACCCAGCTCAATACGACACTCGCGGCAATGAAGGGAAACACCAAGACATTTCCGTTTTACACCAATCCCAATGGAACGTGGGTGACAAGCAACGTCGGCAACTGGACGGCCGGCTTCTTTGCGTCGGAAATGTGGCAGATGTACAGCCGGACGAATGATCCGACGTGGAAGACGGATGCAACGACGTGGACGTTGCCGCTGAGCGTGGATCAGACATTTACCGACGATCTGACGTTCCGCATTTTCAACGCCTATTACCCGATGTACGAGGCGACGGGAAATGCCGCCTACAAGCAGGTGATCATCAATGCCGCGGCATCGCGCGTCTCGACGTGGAACGCGACCGTCGGTGCTTTTTCTTCTGTGGGCGTTGCATCGCACAGCGGTAATCCGCAGGCCGACTTTGGAGTTTTGATGGATCACATGATGGACTGTTCCCTGGTACTTTGGGCGGCCAAGCAGACGGGCAACAAGACCTGGACAGCCGAGGCGCTGCAGCACGCGCGGACCGTGGCAAAGGATTTCTTCCGTGCCAACGGCTCGGTTTATCAGTGGGGATACTTTGATAAAGCGACGGGCAAGTTCGTTTCGGGCGAAAACTATCAGGGTTATAGCGACAGCAGCGCCTGGGCGCGGGCGCAGGCCTGGGCAATCTACTCGTTTTCAGTGGTCTACCGTGAAACCGGCGCCAGTGACATGCTCGCGGATGCGCGCCGAGCGGCGGATTATTTCATCGGACATCTTCCATCTGACAAGATTCCCTACTGGGACTTCAACGCGCCGGGAATTCCCACCCCATTCCGCGACACCAGCGCCGCGGCAATCGCCGCCTCAGGATTGATCATGCTCAGCCGGCTGAATACCGACGCCACCGCGGCATCGAAATACATGACGGCCGGCAAATCGATCCTGACGTCACTGCTGTCATCAACATATCTTGCAAAGGGAACCACCAGCGAAGGAATTCTGCAACACGGCGCATGGTTTGTCCCGCCGCCGGAGAATAATGGCGATGCATCGCTGGTGTGGGGTGATTACTATTTGCTGGAAGCGATGAATGAATACATGGGGATGCCGCACGCACTGCCGGGAACCTGATGATGTGGCACGGGCATCCTGCCCGTGTTCGCCGGCTTCGGGAGGTCTCGATTGGCAGTTCGATCAAATACAATCCGTATTTTGATTACGCATTGACTCTATTTCGGCCACCGATGAAACTAAACTTTTAACCGGTCGGCTGGTATGACTGACCGGAGTCATTTACATTCTTTTATCCCATTTCTCCCGAGGAGCGACGATGAAATCCAGCTTGAAGTTACTTTCTCGCACGGTGCTTGGCGCCTGTCTTTTGACTGGGATGGTCAGCCCCATTATCTGGGCAGCCGATCCTCCTGCGACTCCGGCGGCGAAGCCCGCGGCGGGGCATGAGGCGGCGGATCAACCCAATCCCAAGCATGACAAGACCAACCCGGAAAAGCCCGAAGCGGGATTCGTGAAACGCCATGAGGGATTCTTGAAAGATCTGGCGAAACTAAATGGCAAATGCGGCGTTCTTTTCGTCGGCGATTCGATCACCGATGGATGGCGCGGCGGCGGGAAGGAAGTCTTCGCCAAAAACTACGGCGCGATGGACCCCT
>DATAPK010000501.1:0-3901 GCA_036265245.1 Tepidisphaeraceae bacterium
GATTCCCAAACCCGAGCATGCGAAAGAAGTGCAGGCCGTTCGGAACCAGTTCGTTGTATATCAGGAGAAAAAACCCGGCTCCATTGAACTGGTGGCTGGTTCAAATGAAGCGAAACTGTTAATCGCACCCGATCAGTCTGAACGTCACCCGGACATATCTGTATATACATCTCCGCAGCCGGAGGTGGCCGATCCGTGGTCGTTCTGGATTCCAGCAATCGTTGTTGAAATTGTTTCGGCGCGATCGGCGAAGAGAGACTATGAAGAAAAGCCAGAGGAATATCTGTCGTTTGGCGTGCGCGAATATTGGATTGTCGATTCGAGCAAAGGCCAGATGACCGTATTCACTCGCTGGCGCGGGCGCTGGAAGACGCAGGTGATGAAAGCCTCTTCCAAATATCGCACGCCTCTATTGCCGGGCTTTTTGCTGAATTTGAAACGCGTCTTCACCGCGGCGAAGCGGAAGTGATTTAAGCTTGTTTCGGATTGGTGAGCTCCGCCCCATACTGCGTGTCCCGCCATTTTAATTTTCCCGTGTAGCACATGCGCAGCGCGAACGAGAAGATCGCGAGCATCATTGTGCCGGCGATGGGAAAGAGCCATGCGTAGCGTTTGGGGTTTCCGCTCATGCCGTAGATGACGGCGAGATAGGTTGTCATCAGGGAAAGATGCGCGAGGGATGCGATTAATAATTCTCGCTGGCCGTGGAGAGCGCCGAGGACGATTGCGGGATAGGCGCTGAAGCCGCAGAAAATGAAGAAGAGCATCGTGAGGAGGATTCGGACGGGGCTCCGGCGGCTGGTGCCGGAGAAGATTCGGCCCCAGCCGTGAAACATTTGCCGCAGGTTGCTGTGCATGTGGGTGGAGGCGAGGTGGCCGCCGAGGAAAAAGCGGACGATGAATTCTTCGCTTTTGAGCAGGCGCATCAGTTCGACGTCTTCGGTGATCTGGTTTCGCACGGCCTCGTGGCCGCCGACTTTTTCGTAGGCTTCGCGGCGAATCAGGAAGAATTGGCCGTTGGCGACGGCGACCTTGGAATGGTTGCGATTGGTCAGCGAGGTGAAATACATCATCGTCCAGGTTCCGCCGAGCAGTGGGAGCATCAGGCGTTCCCAGAAGCTGCTGCATTCCAGGCGGGTGATGATGGAGATGGCGTCGTATTTTCGCTGGATCGCGAGGGCAAGCGTGCGAGAGAGGGCATCGGGCTGAAGCGAGACATCGGAATCAACGAATAAAAGCCAATCGCCGGTTGCGAGCTTTTCGGCTTTGCTGAGGGCGTGGCATTTGCCGAGCCAGCCGGCGGGCAATCCTCCAATGGGAATGTGGAGCACCTGCAACTTCTTCGTAGCCGCGACGCCTGCGTCGCTTTTTTCCGAATCCAAAGAAGGCGACGCAGGTGTCGCGGCTACAGATAGCTCATCCAGAATCACGCCGGTGCGATCCGTGCTTCGATCGTCCACGGCGATGATGTCGAAGTTTGGATAATCCTGCTCGGCGATGCGCTCGATGCAGCCGGCGATGCCGCCTTCTTCATCCTTGGCGGGCACGAGAATCGTCACCGGGGGCGGATTCTCGGGCAGCGCATCTTTGGAAGCGCGCAGCCGATTCACCCGGGCCCATCCGAAGGCCATGAGGATGAACGACCCGAACCAGACAAATGGGCCGAGCAGGAAGTAGGCGATGAAGAGATTGGGGGCGGCGAGAATGAACAAGGCGCGATAGCGTACCGGACTTTGGGGGGTATTCCAGCAGGTGAGTTTGGGATTCGGTTGATTGCCAATTGCCGATTTCCAATTGCCAATTAAAAACGTCGTCTCGATTGGCAATGGGCGATCGTCAATTGGCAATTTCTCAGCCGGGGCTGTCACGAAAAATTGCCCGAATCTTACTAAACCCCGCGCCATCACTCGCCACTCATTTTCCAGCGCGAGTCTCCCTTGCGTTGGGCGAAAAAATTGACCGCGGGCGCTGGCGATGACGTGAAGTGGGACATATCGGCCGGCGTAAAGGGCTCTGGCAGCACACCTCCGCCAGGACCTTCTCCTGCCCCATGCCGCGGCAAGTTGCTCAACCCATCCGACTCTCAATTGATCGCGTGCTCCGCACGTGTTTTCAGGCAGACCAGGTGGCTTGCCCGGTCGGGGTGCGCACGGCGTCTACGAAGGAGCATGTCATGCTTCAACCGTTTTTCGATCTGCAATCGTTGGAACTCCGCCGATTTCTATCCGCAACCGTCGAATCTATCGACGGCACGGGAAATAATCTGGCCAACCCTGCCTGGGGAAGCGCCGGCACGGATCTGATTCGCCTGGCGGCGGCGGCTTATGCGGATGGAATCGATTCGCCTGCGCTGGCCAATGACCTTAGCGCAAGGGCGATCAGTAATCTGGTCAACAGCCAGGCCGACCCTGCCAATCCTTCCGCCGACATCGCGACGATCGATCAGAACAGTCTTTCGGATTTTGGATATGTCTTCGGGCAGTTCATGGATCACGATATGGATTTGACGCCGGATGGAGGCGCGTCATTTCCCATCGCGGTGGCTGCGGATGATCCAATCGGGCCGAATGATTTGCCTTTCACGCGGTCGCAAACCGACCCAGGCACCGGCACGACCACGCCCGCGCAGCAGGTGAATACGCGAACTTCTTATTTTGATTTATCACAGATTTACGGATCGACTCAGACGGTGGCCGACGCGCTGCGCACGTTCAAGGGCGGATTGCTCAAGACCAGCCCGGGAAACATGCTGCCGTATGACAATACGACTTATTTCACCACGGCGCAGATCGCGGCGCTGGATATGGCCAACGATGCGATGATGTTGCCGGAAAGCCAGCTCTTCGCTGCGGGCGATCGCCGGGCGAATGAGAATGTCGAACTCACTGCCGTGCAGACGCTGTTTGTGCGAAACCACAATCAGATCGCGAGCCAGCTTCATGCACAGCATCCCGGGTGGACGGATGAGCAGCTTTACCAGGAGGCCCGCAAGCTGAACATCGCCGAGTATCAGAGCATCGTCTACAACGAATGGATTCCGGCGGTGCTGGGTGAAAATGCGCTTTCCCATTACAGGGGTTACAATCCGAAGGTGAACGTCGCCATCTCCAATGAGTTTTCGACGGTGGCGTTTCGATTTGGTCATAGCCTGCTTAGTGCGGAAATCGAACGCCAAACCAATAGCGGCACGGATATTCTTGGCGATCCGACGGGTGATTCCTCGCTCTCGCTGGCGGAGGATTTTTTTGATCCCAGCATCCTGAGCGCCACGTCGAGCGTCGATCCTTTGACGGGTCATTTAACGACCAATATCGGCGCGATTCTGAAAGGAGACGCCGACGGGGTTTCGCAGGCGACCGATACGATGGCGGTGGCGGACGTGCGCAATCTGCTGTTTGGCAATGGCGGATTTGGCGGCGAAGACCTGATGGCCCGCGACGTGCAGCGTGATCGCGACAATGGCATCCCCGATTACAACTCGCTTCGCGTGGCGATGGGTTTGCCGGCCGTCACCAGCTTCGCGCAGATCACCAGCAACGTGCAGGTGCAGCAGGAACTGGCGGCGGCATATCCGGGCGGGGTGAATACGATTGATGCGTTTGAAGGCGGGCTGGCGGAAGATCACGTTGCCGGCTCGGATGTGGGGCCTCTATTCCAGGCGATCATGGTCGATCAATTTGCCCGCTTGCGCAACGGCGACCGCTTTTTTTATCTCAATGAAAACTTCACGCCCGAGGAGATGCGGATCATTCGTCAGGGCAACACGCTTGCCCAGACCATCGAAAACAACACCGACATCACCAACCTGCAAAGCGATGTGATGGTCTTCCGGGCGTCGGTCAGCGGCACGGTCTTTTCTCAGTCGAACATCGGGTCAAGACAATCTCCCAATGGCATCGCC
>DATAPK010000502.1:0-6718 GCA_036265245.1 Tepidisphaeraceae bacterium
AGCCAACCCTGGTGGCGATGCTGATGGCGGTGGATCGCGGCGTGGAGGTTTCGCTCATCGTGCCCCTCACGCCGGACCATCTGCTCACCGCCGCGGCGGGACGGGCGCATTTCGATCGCCTCATGTCAGCCGGAGTTTGCATCTGGGAATATCGCCCCGGCCTGATCCACGCCAAAACCGTCACCATCGATGATGCATTCGCCGTCTTCGGATCGGCCAACCTCGACGTACGAAGCTTCAATCTGAATTTCGAGTTGAGCGTGCTTTTATATGGCGCTGAATCAACCGCGCGACTGCGGGCAATCCAACAGGGATATCTGGCGGATTCGAGCAAGCTGGATTTGGCAACCTGGGGCAAGCGGACCGCATTGCGCCGATATACGGATAGCGCCATCTCACTCCTATCTCCATTGCTTTAGCTTGGCCCTGTCCAAATGCGCAGCGCACCAAAACAACAAAATCCCTCCCCAAAAAAGATTTTCCCCATTTCCCCCTCTGCCACAGTGGTTTAATGCAAAGATGTTGCGCCAAAACGACACTTTTCGCGCAACGCTTCCGTAACCAGTGAGCGATAGGCTCAGCGCCATTGGTTTACGCGCGCTCTTTGAAAAATCGGATGCTCGAAATCTCGTGCACGACCATGCACGAATATGCACGATTGGCAAAAATCGTCTCAACTACAATGTCGAACGGAGGGGGGAAAATCTCATTGCGACTTGGATCGATCCAGCCACGCGGCCAGTTGGGATTCATCGATTTTCATCGGATTCGCCGCCCGATTCTCTCGCCCCCGGCGGGTCGCGACCAACTCGGCCGCAATGCTCACCGCGATCTCATTGACGCTGACCGCGCCAATCTCCAGCCCGATCGGTGCATGAACGCGCAACAACTTTTCGCGTGAAACATTCTTTGCGGCGAGATTGTCGAAGATCATTTTGATCTTGCTCTTCGATCCGATCAGGCCAATATATTTCGCCGGCGAATCGATGACAGCGTGAAGAGAATCGCCGTCGTGCCGATGGCCGCGGGTGACGATCACGACATACGTGCTTGCGTCGATGGCGAGTTTGCGAAGCTCCGCTTCGATGTCGCCGGTGATTCGCGTCGCATTCGGGAAACGATCGGCGGAAATGTAATCAGGACGGTCATCAATGATGGTGACGCGGAAATCGAGCGTGTTCGCAAGATGCGCCAAGGCATGCCCGACGTGCCCGGCCCCGGCGATGATCAAGGACGGTGGCGGGCCAAGTTCTTCGATATATCTTCTTTGTGCGCCCGCCATCTCATAGTTGATGCAAAACTGAGTGTTTCGATCTTCTTGCAAGGCGTCGCGAATTTGTTCAAACGGTTCGGATCGCGGGCGGTCGATCACCTGCACGAAGATTTCCATGATCCCGCCGCAGATCAAGCCGTCATCCCAGCCATAATCGTGGTCGAGTTTGAATTCGAGGAGCCTGGATTGATCGGCCGAGAGAAGCGTCAGCGCCTGCTTGCGCACCTCCGCTTCAACACACCCGCCCCCGAGCGTGCCAATGGTTTTGCCATCGGCCAGCACGAGCATCTTCGCCCCCTTTTCCTGCGGCGTGCTGCCCCGCGAGCCGACGACCGTGCAAAGCACGACTTTTTCATCGTGCCGGCATCGCTTGCAGATCTCGTCCAATAGCAATTGCATCGGCGTGCGATTGTAGCATCTCCAGGCAGCGGGTCAGTTTGAAATTATTTGAAGGGCAGCCAGAATATCCATTTGTGCAAAATCCCATCGAAATTCAATATCGTGAGACGCGGGAAATACCGCTGGATGATGTCTTGGCGCTTTATACCGCCAATCAATGGTCGTCCGCGCAGAAGCCCGAGCTTTTGCATAAAGCCCTGCTGGGCTCTCACTCGCTTGTCACAGCTTGGGTGGGCAAAAAGCTGGTGGGCCTTGGCAACGCCATCTCAGACGGCCACCTGGTCGTTTACTATCCTCACTTGCTCGTGCTGCCGGAATTCCAAGGGCATGGCATCGGCACGGAACTGATGAAAAGGCTCATGACGCGCTACGAAGGTTTTCATCAGCACATGATTGTCGCAGACGGGCGGGCTATCGATTTTTATCGCAAATGCGGATTCGAACGAGCGGGCAAGACTGAGCCCATGTGGATTTATGACGGGCATGATCACTGAGAAGGACGGAGGCCCAGATGAGTTCTAATAGTCAATCCGATTTTCGGATTGTGGTTATCGCCCAAACGGGAATTCGCTCGTCCCAATCTCGGTGACCTCGTTCTGTTCTGATTGCGAAACCACCCGCGTCTGGCTTCGCACTGAATGCTCGCTGATCGATTCAATGTTGAAGAAGGTGGGCATCAGGTTGTGTTTGGTCAGCCAATTGGTTAGGGCTTTGGAAAGCATTTCATCCAGTTCGGCTTCTTCTTGTTCACCGACCTTGCGGAGATATTGGCCGGCGGAATCAGTGGCGGTGCGGGCGCGGTCAGACATGCTGCGAAGAACGGATTGGGCGTGGCCGGTGGTTTGCGGATCGCCGGTGACTTTCAGGCCGACATAAACTTCAGTGGGTGGGTCGGCAAGCACTTGGGCGGCAGCCATCGCCGCTTGCAAGGCAACCGATCGCGACTGAAATTCACCAACGAATGTCACTCGATCAAGGGAATACGCATAACGTGCAGACATGACTCACCTCCAGTACCAACACATCCCTTACACTTCAGTCTATATCGACGTGCGTGGTGGGGTATCTATAAGAGTATTTTAGGTCCCAAATATGGGATGTGCAGCGCGGTTTTTAGCCCACTTGCGCGAGTTGCAAAGCTTTGCCAAATTGCCTGGTCAGCGCATCCCGCAAGGGCTTGTGAACGGCGGCGGCGAGCTTGGGGTCGGCGGAGAGGATGGCCAGGGCATCGTCCTCGGCCTGGAGGAGCAGATCGAGCTCGCTGCTGATGTCGGCGAGCTTGAGTTGCGGCAGGCCATGCTGTCGCGTGCCGAAGAATTCGCCGGGACCACGAAGTTTCAAATCCATTTCGGCGATTTCAAAGCCGTCGTTGGTTTGCGTCATCGCTTGCAATCGCTGCTGGCCGTCCTGGGTGGTGGCAGGCGAAATGAGGATGCAGTGAGAAGCCTCCGCCCCGCGCCCGACCCGGCCGCGAAGCTGATGGAGCTGCGACAGGCCAAAGCGCTCAGCGTTTTCAATCAGCATCACAGTGGCATTGGGAACATCGATTCCGACTTCAATCACCGTGGTTGCGATCAGCACATCGATCTCGCCGGCGCGAAAGGCGCTCATTGTGGTTTGCTTTTCTTCAGTGGTCATCTGCCCATGAAGCATGGCAAGCCGCACGCCGCGTAATGCGCCGCGCAATAACCGGTCAAATTCCACGCGCACCGATTTCGCATCATCAAGTCCGTTGTCATCAATCTGCGGCACGACGAGATACGCCTGTCGTCCCGCGGAAACCTGCGTGCGAATAAATTCGTAAGCCTGAATCGCTCGATCGGGCTTCAGCCAGCGCGTATGGATCGGTTGACGCCCCGGCGGAAGCTCATCGATGACGCTGAGATCGAAATCGGCGAAATACGAAAGGGCCAGCGAGCGCGGAATCGGAGTCGCCGTCATCACCAGATAATGCGGCGAATATCCTTTGCCTTTGAGTACCGCCCGCTGCCGCACGCCGAGCTTGTGCTGCTCGTCGACGACAATCAATCCGAGATTGGCGAACTCGATATCCTGCTGAATAAGGGCCTGCGTTCCGATGGCCAGATGAATTTTTCCCGCTGCCAATTCTTTGGGAAGTTTGCCGCGCGATTCCCGCTTGGTACGCTGCGTGAAAAGCTCGATCCGCACGCTGCTGCCCTCAAGTAATCGCGAAAGCGTGAGGAAATGCTGCTCAGCCAGTACTTCCGTCGGCGCAAGAATCGCCGCTTGCGTTTTGTTCGCGACGGCGACGAGCATCGCATATAGCGCAACAACGGTTTTTCCGCTGCCGACATCCCCCTGAAGCAGGCGATTCATAGGCTGGCCGGAACGAAGATCGCGAACGATTTCCCAGATGGATTTCTGCTGGGCCTTGGTTAATTGAAACGGGAATCGCTTTTGGATTCGCGCGTCAAGAAGTTTGTCGATGCGCATGACCGGCGCACTGAGCCGGCCGTCGCGCGCCCGCTTGCTCAACCCCAGGCCAAGCTGCATGAGCATCAACTCGTCGTAAACCAGGCGTCGCCGGGCTTGTTTTGCATCGCGAAGATTCTTCGGGCGGTGGATCAATCGATACGCATCGGCGCGAGCGATGAGCTTTCGCTTGTCGAGAACGCCGCGGTCGAACCATTCGTCAATCTGTTTGACGGCGTCGTCGAGATGATGATCGATGACGGCGCCGATGCGCTCGCTGGGCATCTTCGCGGTGGCGGGATAGACCGGGCGGAATTTTTCTTCGGTCAGATTTGCTTCGCCGCCTTCAAGTATCTCCCATTTTGGGTTGGCCATCTGCGGAAGGTTACGAAAAAACTTGATTCGCCCTCTCACGCGTATGCTCAAGCCGGGATGAATCTTGTTGCGCAGCCACGCTTGGCTGAACCAGACGAGCGAGAGCTTGTCCTTGCCGTCGAAAAGGGTTGCTTCAAATCGCCCGCGCGATCGACCGGCGACATAATCGACGGCCACCACTTCGCCGCGAACGCTGTGAATCTGATCGGCCTTCAGCTCGGCAATCGACCCCTCGACGGATTCAAAAACATAAGTGCGTGGAAAATATTCGAGCAGATCGCCAAGCTTGAGCAACCCGATCGCCCGCAGTTCGCGAGCGCGAATAGGGCCAACGTGTTCGAGTGAATCAACGGGCGCGTTCAGGTCGAGAGATGGCATGAGAGGAATTGAATCGTTGAATCATCGGAGCATTGAATCATTAGATGACGAAAAAATGCCTCCCCTCAATGATTGAATGATCCGATGATTCAATGATTCAATTCCTCGCTCAATCGTCCTTTTCCCAACCTTCAGCGCCGATCAGCTTAACGAATCGGCAAGGGCAGATTTCGGTTTCGATCAGGCGATTGCCGACGCGTTTGACCGCGACAAGCATCTGCTGATCCGGCGGGCCATAAGGAAGGACGGCGATGCCGCCGTCGATCAACTGCGACAGCAACAACTGCCGCGGCAATTGCGGTGCGCCGGCGGCGATGAGGATGCGATCGAACGGCGCCTGTTCCGGCCAGCCGAGCGTGCCGTCGGCATGGCGGAAGTGAACGTTCCGCACGCCTAGCTCCATCAAACGCTCGAATGCTTCATCGAGCAGCGGCTTGACGCGCTCGACGGTGTAAACTTCCTTGGCCAGCTTGCAGAGGATGGCAGTCTGGTATCCGCTGCCGGTGCCGATCTCCAAGACGCGATTATCCGGCTCGACAATCAGCCGCTCGGTCATCAACGCGACGATGAATGGCTCGCTGATGGTCTGGCCGTGGCCGATCGGAATCGCCCGGCCCGAGAACGCGCGGTTGCGTTGCTCAGCGCGGAAGAAACGATCACGCGATGCAGCGCGCATCGCTGCGATCACGCGCGGATCGCGAATGCCGCGATCTACCACTTCAGTCTGAATCATTTGATCCAACGGCGATCTCTTGGTTGCTTGTTCCATCGGCCCGCTATTGTAGCCATGAAAAGGGCCCGGGGGAAAGGGGATGCACACGAGGGAGGCAGATGATTTTTATTTTCGTTTAGCTGCGGAGCTTGCTCCGCGTTCACCTGCCGAGAACGTCGGGGGCTATTTGATTGACCCGACCCGCAGCCACTTCTATCTTCGCTTGACGATGAAGCCGCCTATTGTGACCTTCACTACTGATTTTGGCTTGGCCGACTCGTATGTCGCCGAGATGAAGGCGGCGGTGTTGAAGCAAGTGCCGACGGCGGTGCTGGTGGATGTGACGCATCTGATCGGGCCGCAGGATGTGCTGGCGGGATCGGTTGTGCTGGAACGCGCCATCGCGGCGTTTCCATATGGCACGATTCACGTCGCGGTGGTCGATCCCGGCGTCGGCACGGATCGGCGGATTTTAGTTGTCGAAATCAATCGGCAACGCGTGATTTGCCCGGATAACGGCTTGATCACCTGGGCGTGGCGGATGCAATCTGATGCAAGGGCATATGCCTTGACGTGGAAGCCAGCGGAAATAAGCACCACTTTCCATGGGCGGGATATCATGGCGCCCCTCGCGGGCATGCTGGCAAAAGAGGCGTCGATTCAATCGATTGCTGTGCCAATCCGCGATCCGGTTCTTCTGGATATTGCTCCATCTATCGATCGTGGTCGAATTATTTATATCGACCATTTTGGCAATGCGATCACCAATATCCGGCCTGCGGGACATCGCGGCGATTCGATCATCGTAAAGAAAAAATCCATCGGTCCGCTCCGAAAAGCATACGCAGATGTCGCCAGGCATGGCGCGGTCGCGCTGATCGGCAGCTCAGGCTTGCTCGAAATCGCCATACGCGACGGCTCGGCCGCCAAAAAACTTCGGCTGAAGGTCGGAGACAAGGTAAGGATCCGATGAAACCGCATCTTTCAACCGACGAGCTTCGCCGGCTCGACAAGCAGCACATCTGGCATCCCTTCACGCCGATGAGGCTGTGGAATGAATCCGATCCGTTGGTGATCACCGATGCCGATGGGATGTACCTGATCGACAGCGACGGCAACCGCTATCTCGACGGCGTGTCATCCCTCTG
>DATAPK010000503.1:0-4668 GCA_036265245.1 Tepidisphaeraceae bacterium
GGAGTTGCTGCGGTTCTTTCAGCGGCGATTCACCCTGCTGCCCGACCGCGACGATCTGCCGGCACGCTGGCATGAGCGGGTCAAAGCACTTTCAATCAAGGGTTTCGCTCGCACGATGTCCGGCTTGTGGCGGCCGTGAAATATTACGGAATAACAAGTTTGCTCACGTCCAATGGCGAGGATTTCAAAGGATTGGGCATCACGGTAATCGACTCCGCTTCGGTTTGATTGCGGGGATAAATCCTCTTCAGCCATTTGCCATGCCCTTCCGATGTCACCTTATCCCACGCATTTGCCGATAACGAAAGCAGGGATTGTCTTCCGCTGGAGGCCGCGCGCTGTTGATTCATGCGGAATGCGTCCTAGAATCGCAATGAACTGAGGCCTTTGTCCGGCGTATCAAGAGGATATGTGGCAGAGGTTTGCAGCTCACCACGAGGGGTCGAGTGCCCTAACAAGCCTCGGCCATTGAGGAGATGGACATGTTTGAACGATTTACGGACCGGGCGAGAAAAGTGATGGCGCTGGCGAATCAGGAAGCGCAGCGATTCAATCACGAATACATCGGCACGGAACATATTTTGCTCGGCCTGGTCAAAGAAGGCTCGGGCGTGGGCGCCAATGTGCTTAAAAACCTCGACGTCGATCTCCGCAAGGTGCGGCTCGAGGTGGAGAAGCTCGTGAAGAGCGGCCCGGATATGGTGACGATGGGCAAGCTTCCCCAGACGCCCAGAGCGAAGAAAGTGATTGAGTATGCGATCGAGGAAGCGCGAAACCTGAATCATAATTATGTAGGTACGGAACATTTGCTTCTTGGATTGCTGCGCGAGCACGACGGCGTGGCCGCCCAGGTGCTGATGAATCTCGGCTTGAAGCTTGAAGAAGTCAGGGAAGAAGTTCTGAATCTTCTAGGAGCAGGCGTGGAAAGCGAAGAACCCCAACAACAGGAAAAGAGCCAACAAAAAGGCAAGAGCAAGACCCCGGCACTCGATTCGTTCGGGCGAGACCTGACGGAACTGGCGCGTGAAGGCCAGCTCGATCCGGTGATCGGCCGAAAGGATGAGATTGAGCGCGTCATCCAGATTTTGTGCCGCCGCCAGAAGAACAATCCGGTTCTGCTTGGCGAGGCGGGCGTTGGAAAGACGGCGATCGTCGAAGGGCTTGCCCAGATGGTGATCTCAGCCAACGTGCCGGAGATTCTGCACGACCGCCGGATCGTCGTGCTGGACCTGGCGATGATGGTCGCGGGCACGAAATACCGCGGGCAGTTTGAAGAGCGCATCAAGGCGGTGATGAACGAAGTTCGCCGGGCGAAGAATGTGATCCTCTTTATCGACGAGCTGCACACGCTCGTTGGCGCCGGCGGCGCGGAAGGTGCGATCGACGCGAGCAACGTGTTGAAGCCCGCCCTTTCACGCGGCGAGATTCAGTGCATCGGCGCGACGACGTTCGATGAATATCGAAAGTACATCGAAAAAGACGCGGCATTGGCGCGGCGATTTCAGCCGATCCATGTCGAGCCGCCAAGCAAAGTTGATGCGATCGAAATCCTTAAAGGGTTGCGCGATCGATACGAAGCTCACCATCGCGTGCAGATCACCGATGCGGCGTTGCAGAGTGCAGTTGAAATGTCGGATCGATACATCACCGGGCGATGCCTGCCGGACAAGGCGATCGACGTGCTGGATGAAGCGGGCGCTCGCATCCGTCTGCGCAGCATGACCAAGCCGCCGAATCTGGCCGAGCTTGAAGAGCAGATCGAGCGCCTGAGCATCCAGAAGGATGAAGCGGTTAAGAACGCGGAATACGAAGAGGCCGCCCGTTTGCGGGATAGCGCTGAAGCCCTGCGGGCCCAGAAGGAAGAGCAGCAGCGGCAGTGGCGTGAGAAGGCGAAAGAAATTGACGGCGTGGTGGATGAAGAGGTCATCGCCGAGGTTGTCAGCAAGATGACTGGCGTGCCGCTCACCCGGCTTGAGAAGGAAGAAGCCCAGCGGTTGCTCGAACTCGAAAACGAGTTGCATAAGCGCGTGGTTTCGCAGGACGATGCGATCAGGGCGATCTCCAAAACGATCCGCCGGGCTCGCAGCGGGCTGAAAGATCCGCATCGCCCGATGGGCAGCTTTTTGTTCCTCGGACCCAGCGGTGTCGGTAAGACGCTGCTATCGAAAGCCCTCGCCGAGTTTATGTTCGGCGATGAGGATGCGCTGATTCAGATTGATATGTCCGAGTACATGGAGAAGCACAATGTCTCGCGTTTGATCGGTGCGCCTCCGGGATATGTTGGATATGAAGAAGGCGGACAGCTCACCGAGCGAATCCGTCGTCGGCCTTACTCGGTGGTGCTGCTTGACGAAGTTGAGAAGGCGCATCCGGATGTCTTCAACATGCTCTTGCAGATCATGGAGGAAGGCCGGCTGACCGACAGCTTTGGGCGGCATGTCGATTTCCGAAATGTCGTCATGATTATGACGTCGAACATCGGCGCTGAGATGATCAAGGGCGGCGTGCAGCCGTTTGGTCTGCGCGGCGTGGCGAAAGGCAGCCACGAAGAGCAAAGCTACGCCAAGATGAAGGACACGCTGATGAAGGAAATCGAGCGTTACTTCCGCCCCGAGTTTATCGGCCGACTGGACGACGTGATCGTCTTCAAGCCGCTGAGCCGGGCGAACCTCGAAGCGATCGTCGAATTCGAGCTTCGCAAGGTCACCAAGCGTCTGACGGATCATGGCCTGAAGATCGAGTTGACCGACGAGGCCAAGGAGTTCTTGATCGACAAGGGCACGAACACCGATTTTGGCGCTCGCCCGCTGCGTCGGGCGATCGAGCAACACGTTGAAGACCCGCTCAGCGAGGAAATCCTGCGCGGCAACTTCAAGGGCAAAGACCTGATCAAGATCAGCGTCAGGCAGGAAGAAGGCGCGGAAAAGCACCTGTACTTCGAGTCGTTTGCGACCGCTTCGTCGCCGAGCGAAGCCCCGCAGCAACTTGCCCAGGCTGGCAGCGACGCAACTTGATTTTGAATTCAATCGCGGATGAAAAAGCTGCCGTTGACCGCCAGGTGAACGGCAGCTTTTCTTTTTTATCAACCTGAATATGAGCGAGCCAGTCGTTGACGATACGATCGTAGCCAAGGCGAGGAAATATAATCGCGCCGCCATTGAGACGATCTTCGTGGAAAATTACCAGGCCATTTCCCGCATTGCGATTGGTCTTTCAGGCCGGGTTGATGTTGGAATGGGCGTTGTGCGCTTTGCGATCAAGCAGGCCTTGCGTGCCCTGCCTGCGTGGAAGGACGAAACCGCGCCGCAGAGATGGTTTCTGCATCACACGATTCTTCTGGTTCGTCGCGCCACCAAACATCAGCCCAGCCGCAACAATGACACGCTGATTTCCGACCCGCGCACCGCTCCGCCGGAATACATCGCCTTCATCCGCGCGCTTCGGCAATTGCCGATGCAGCAGCGAGAATCCTTTATCCTTCATCACGGCGAGCGATTGAACGAGCGATATAGCGCCGTCGCGATGGATTGCTCGGTGATCGCGGCCGCCAATCATCTCAACGCGGCCAATGGCACGCTTCGCCCCATCGCGGGGGATCAGTTTGATGCGTTTATCAAAACGATCCATCAGACGTATCGATCTCTCGGGCCGGCGGAGGCGATGACGCTTCCCAAGATCCGCCGGGCGATTGTGGGATATGTCTGGCCGCGAAGAATCGCCAGGTGGACTGGGTGGGTATTGATTTTGGGCTTCATCGTTGCGATCAGCTATGCCGTGAAGAAGATATGGCCGACGTTGGAATTTTGAGGCAAGTTTAGCCGCCGCGTCCACGCGGCGTTTCCAACCATCACGTCGCATGGGCGCGGCGGATAAGAAGCTGTTTCTTTCAGACACCGCCTCTGAGGTACTCCGAAGAGTCGGATCAATTGCAGGAAAAATCCGGGTCTTCGGAATACTTCTGACACCGGCGTCTGCTGCGCAGCAATGGGTTTTGAAACAGCCTCCACAGAATCCAACTGCACCCCTGTCCCCGCCCCCCGACAAATTGACTTTTCGCGATTTTGCTTGACCCGGCGAAAGAATCTGTAGAATGATCGCGGTGGCACAACTCTGTTTCGCCCGGGCTAATCTTCAATTCTGGATCGGAGAATTTGATGAGAGGGTACAATCGTCGCGCGCGGTCTTCTTGCGAGATCGAACTGCTGGAAACACGCCGTCTGATGGCGTATGCCTATTCGATTTTTGATCTGGGGCCGGGCGATATTGGCTCGGCGAATGGCGGGCACGGGCCTATTCGTGTGAACAACAGCTTTCTATCGGGCACGTACACGCCAAGTGTTCCACAAGGACAGAAGCAACACCAGGTGGGATATTACGTGACTCCGAAGAATAAGTTGGTCAATCTCCTGCCTGTCAACGCCGCCGGTTTGACGGAAGTCCAGGTATTCGACATGAGCGAAACCGGGATTACCGTCGGAAACTCAAATGACGGAACGGCCACCGGCAAGGCTGAGGCAACCAAATGGGTGGGCACGACAGCAACCGATCTGGGTTTCGGCCTGGCGACGACCATCAGCTCGGACGGAGCGTTTATCGCTGGGGACACCACTTTCAAGAACGGAAAGACAACCACCCAGCATGCCGCGATCTACGGGGGAACCAAAGTTG
>DATAPK010000504.1:0-3478 GCA_036265245.1 Tepidisphaeraceae bacterium
ATCGAGCCGTACCCGATCGAAGATGTCGCCGAAGGTCGAGCCGCAGCGGCTAAAGCGGTCGAATTCATTCGCGCGGCACGAGCGGAAGTGCTGATGAAGGGCAGCTTGCACACCGATGACCTGCTGAGTGCTGTTGTGCCCTCTGCGACCGGGCTCCGCAGTGGCAGACGGATCAGCCATGCCTTTGTAATGTCCGTGCCGACGTATCCAAAGCCGTTGATCATCACCGATGGGGCGATCAACATCGCTCCGGGACTCGATGAAAAGCGAGATATCTGTCAGAACGCGATTGACCTGGCGCGAAGCCTGGGCCGAGAAAACCCGAAAGTGGCGATTCTGTCGGCGGTTGAGACCGTCACAACCAAGATCCCTTCCACGATAGATGCTGCTGCACTCTGCAAGATGGCTGATCGCGGGCAGATCACCGGCGGCATCCTCGATGGGCCGTTGGCGATGGATAATGCGATCAACCTCGACGCCGCGAAGACCAAGGGGATCGCATCACTGGTTGCCGGTGATCCTGACATCCTTATCGCACCTGACCTGGAATCGGGGAACATCCTTGCAAAGCTGCTGACCTTCCTGGCCAATGCCGACGCGGCGGGCATCGTCCTGGGTGCGCGCGTTCCGATCATCCTGACGAGTCGCGCCGACAGCGTGCGGGCAAGGATGGCTTCGTGCGGCGTTGCGCTGTTGGTTGCGCACGCCCGACGAACCAGTCCCGGCGGCGGCGCATGAGACCCGCAAACGGAGGCCTGCCATGAACGATGCGATTGTTGTAATCAACGCCGGCTCATCGAGCCTGAAGTTTTCGTTATATAGCGTCATTAACCAACAGTTGCAGCGTGAGGCGCACGGGCAGATCGAGGGACTGGGAAAAGCGGCTCGATTCAAAGCACAAAAGCGTGAGAGCGGGGTTTCAGCGGAAAGGACGTTCGAAAAATCCGTCGGTGGTTTCGGATATCACGAGGGATTCTCATACC
This sequence comes from Tepidisphaeraceae bacterium, assembly GCA_036265245.1. Lineage (GTDB taxonomy): Bacteria > Planctomycetota > Phycisphaerae > Tepidisphaerales > Tepidisphaeraceae > DATAPK01. Next base: position 984 of record DATAPK010000504.1, read on the forward strand.
TGGCGGACTGGATCCGTGACCACTTTCACGACGCACTTTCGCTTTTGGCGGTGGGCCATCGCGTCGTGCATGGCGGCGCGGATTTTGGCGAGCCGACGCTGATCGATGCCGCGGTTGTCGAGAAGCTTGAAGCGCTGATTCCTTTGGCGCCCTTGCATCAGCCGCACAATCTGGAGGCGATCAAGGGGGCGGCGAAACTTCGTGCGGACATTCCGCAGGTTGCGTGTTTTGATACGGCATTTCATCGTGGCAGGGAAAGCGTGACGGAGCGGTTTGGCCTGCCCGACGAGCTATTTCTCGCCGGCTTGAGACGCTGGGGTTTTCACGGCCTGTCATACGAATCGATTGCATCGCAGTTTCGACAGATCGCGCCGGGCCTGGCGAGCGGTCGCGTCATCGTTGCACACCTGGGCAATGGCGCGAGCCTGTGTGCGATGAAAAATGGCCGCAGCGTCGATACGACGATGGGCTTTTCTGTGCTCGACGGCCTGCCGATGGGGACGCGCTGCGGGGCCATCGATCCCGGCGTGATTCTCTTCCTGCTCACATCCATGACCCCCAAGCAGGTCGAGACGATGCTTTACACCAAGTCGGGCTTGCTCGGCATCTCGGGTGTGAGCAACGACGTGCGCGAATTGCTTGCCAGCAAGGAGCCTCTCGCTGCTGAAGCGATCGACTATTTTGCGTATCGAATCATCCGTGAAATCGGCTCGTTGACGGCGACCTTGGGTGGGTTGGACGCACTGATTTTCACCGCGGGAATTGGAGAAAACTCGTGCATCATTCGGGAGAAGGTCTGCCGAGGGTTGTCGTGGTTGGGGATCGAGATTTCCGCCGAGGCCAACAACACCGGCAAGCGTTGCGTCACGCGCGAAGGGGCAACACCGTCGGTGTGGGTGATTCCGACGGATGAAGAAGGCGTGATCGCGGCGCAGACCCTCAAGGTTGTTTCTCATCGCGGGCACTGAGATGACGATCGATCGCTGGATCAACCTGCTGGCTTCAATCACCCTCATCGAGATGATGCTGACGATCGGGCTGGGCACGAAGTTCTCGCAATTGCTGGCGGTTTTGCAAAATTGGCGGCTGGTCTTACGGGCGATTTTGGCGAATTACGTGGTCGTTCCAGCGGCGGCGGTGGGATTGCTGTTTCTGTTCAACGCCCGCCCGATGGTGGCGGCAGGATTTGTCATCATCGCGGTCTGCCCGGGCGCGCCCTACGGGCCGCCTTTTACGTCGCTGGCCAAGGGAGACGTCGGCGATGCGGTGGGCCTGATGGTGACGCTGGCGGGAACATCGGCAATTCTCGCGCCGCTTCTGCTGCGATGGTTGCTTCCGTACGTTACCCAGCAGCAGGATCTGCATGTGAACACGACGCGAATGGTAATGACGCTGGCAGTGAGCCAGTTTCTTCCGCTCATCGCTGGATTGATGGTCTGTCATCGCGCTCCGTCGGTGGCGCAGAAGCTGCAAAAGCCGGCGAGCCGCCTTTGTTCGCTGCTTAACCTGGCGTTGCTCATTCTTATCCTGTGGGCTCAATATCGAATGCTGGCCGACATCCGCCTGACGGGATACGTTGGGATGCTCATGCTGGTCGCCGCGGCGCTGCTGGCGGGGTGGCTTCTTTCGCCACCGGGCGCGTCTAATCGCAGGACGCTGGCGGTGACAACCGCGGTGCGAAACGTCGGCGTTGCATTGGTCATCGCGTCGGGCAGCTTTGCCGGCACGGATGCTGTCACCGCGACAACCGCATATGGGTTGTTTCAAACAATCGCGATTGCACTTATCGCATTGGTGTGGGGAAAAAGGGTATGCTCCATCTCGACTCGAACGGAGTTGACAACAGCTTGAGCCACTTCGATTCGGAACATTCCACGGGTATCACTCCAGACGAAGCTATGCAGAGGCTCGTTGAGGGAAACAATCGCTTCCGTCGTGGCGAGAGCCGGGAAAGCATTCTGCGGCGAGAAGATTTGCTCAACATGTCGAAGGGCCAGAGGCCGTATGCGACGATCCTGGGATGCAGCGATTCGCGGGTGGCGCCGGAGTGGATTTTCGATGCGGCGTTGGGGGAACTGTTTGTCATTCGGGTGGCGGGAAATGTCATTTCGTCCGAGATTGCCGGCAGCATGCAGTACGCGTCCGATCATTTGAAGACGCCGCTGTTCGTGGTGCTGGGCCACGAGGATTGCGGGGTTGTGAAAGCAGCGCTGGATGCACGAGACTCTGGCGTGACGCAGAGATCGCGAATTCATCGACTGGTCGAAAGCGTTTTGCCGGGCATTCCACCACCCGATCCAAGTTTGTCGCCGAAGGCGCAGATCTCTCGCGCGGTCGAGGCGAATGTGCAATGGACGATCAAGCAGATCCGGGCATATCCCGAAGTGAAAGCTCGAGAAGGGGAGAAAAATGTCAGGCTTGTCGGCGCCATCTATTGCATCGAAACAGGCGAAGTCCGATGGCAGGAATAACGCGGGTAGACGAAAGTCCAATGC
>DATAPK010000505.1:0-8324 GCA_036265245.1 Tepidisphaeraceae bacterium
CGGGGGTTGCCTCGACTTTGGCTTTTTCCAATTTGCCGATGATTTTCTGGCAATCGCGGGCGATTTGCGCATCGAGGGTGGGGAGGATTCGTGCTTCGAATTTTCGATTGCCTTCAAATATCGCAGCGAGTTCGGCGTGCATGCGGAATTCGTCGGTTTTATCCTTGGCGCGCTGCGCCGGGTCGACGGGACGGGATTCGGGAGATTCGCTGGGTTCGTCAAACATAGTGTTCGATGTCAAGATATGGCGGTTTATGGGTTTAGTGAAGTGGAGTGGCGAGGGTTTGAAGGAAGTCCCCGAGGCTGAAGCCCCGGGCTTTGTATGGGGATTCGAGATTTTTGTTGAGACTGAGGGGGTCTGGTTGAGACGATTTTTTTGCGGCGGGCAATTTTGGGAAGTTTTGGGAAATTGAAGTCGAAGCGATTGGGCAGGTTTGTGGATCGATTTTGATTGTGCGACATATTGCCGAACCCCCTGCTCGCTTGGAGAGAGCGAAATTTATTTTAGGGCGGGGTGGAGGGAATTGGCACTGAAAACAGGGCGTTTTTCGGAAAAGTTATGTCGCTCTTCGATTCTGTTTCTCTCGCGGAAGCTTTCCGTGAATTTGCTTGACTGGGCGCAAGAATCTGTAGAATGTTTTGTGGCGGAGCATGTCTGGTTCGCCGGGGCAACAATCAAATCGTTAGAGGAGAATCACATGAGAGGGCTGAGGAATCGCACGGGAACTTTCTGCGCCATTGAAACCCTGGAAACACGCCGGCTGTTTGCGTTTACGTATACCGTCATCGATGAAGGTCAGGCCACGCTGACGGGGACCTCATATAATCAGGTGGGGGTCACGCGGGTGAACGACACGTTTTTATCTGGGACACATAATGAGCGCATCGGCGGATTTCCGCACTTCCGTGGATACTATATTTCGCCGAAGAACAAGACGATCGATCTTTCGCCGTTGGCCGGATATGGAAGCTCGATATCGACAGATATGAGCGAGACGGGCGTGGCCGTTGGATATTCCAATGAATCCGCCAGCGGCCAGGATGAGGCAACAAAATGGGTGAACGGGGCGGCGATCGACCTGGGGCCAGGGGAAGGGAAAGCGATTAGTTCTGACGGCGCGTTCGTCGTTGGCGATGTTCCTTTCCGCGCGTCGCCGACGAATCTCACGACACACGCCGCGATCTATGGGGGAAAGAAACCGATTGACCTGGGTGTTCTGCCCGGGGCGGATCCTCAGGGGAGCACATCTCGCGCTTATGGAGTGAATACGTCGGGCGTGGTTGTGGGCGATTCGTTCAGCGCGGTGGGAATCTCACCGTTTTATTACGACCCGGCGAAGAAGAAGATTGTGATGATCGGCACCCCGCAGCAAGGCCAGGGTGATGCTTATGCGATCAACGACGCCGGCGTGGTGGTTGGCCTGCTTAAAAACCAGCCCTTTTCGTTCGACGTCAACACGAAGAAGCTATTCACCTATTCAGGCGCAACCGGGGTGGGAACGGTGAGCACCGCATTTGCGCTGGACATTAACAACGCCGGCGAATTTGTGGGCGTGACCGCCAGCAACACGGGAAACCACGCGACAATTTGGGAAAATGGAGTTGCAATCGATCTGAATACCCTCATTCCAGCAGGGAGTGGAATTCAACTTCAATACGCGAAGTCGATTAATGACAAAGGACAGATCCTTGCCATCGGATCGAGCGCAAAAAGTTTCGGCGAGACGTTTTTGCTTTCGCCGAATCGGGCGACGCTTTCGAGCAAAGGGACGCTGACGATTCAAGGGAGCGTTGCGGCGGACTCGGTGACGGCGGTGGTGAAAGGGAACAAGGTGAAGGTGGCGATCAACGGCGTGGGGTTGTCGTTCGTGAAGTCGCATGTGAAACGTCTGACGATCAGTTTACTTGGCGGGAATGACGTGCTGACGCTGGGCGTGGGATTGCCGGCGGCGAATATCTCGGCAGGCGCGGGGAAAGATGTGTTGTTTATCCGCGATGGAGCGAAGGACGTCGTGAACGGCGGCGCGGGAACGGATAAGGCGCAGGTAGACGGCGGGGATGTTTTGAGTTTGGTGGAGCAGGTGATCCCGTGAGAGAGTGAGAGTTTTTAACGAAAAAGAAGGTTGGCCACAGAGGCACAAAGGGCACAGAGAAAAGACGGAGATGTTGATTTGAGTTTATGCTCTGTGACACGGTTTGGGATTGAAAGGTGCGAATGTCTTTGCGGAAAACAGTGGTACTGAAGTGCCACTGCCGCGCACGCTTTAATCCTGATTCGTATGACTTTGTAATTTCGTGAATTTTTTGTTGGCGCGGGTTGCGGGATCGATCCGGGTCTTCGGGGTACCTCAGACGCCGGCGTCTGAAGGCAGGACAGAAGAGGTTGAAAAAATTGCCGCCGCACCCGGGGAAGAGGTGCGGCGGCTGGGGAAGGGTTAGTCGTTGTCGACGGGGTCGTTGTGTTGGGTGGTGGGCCCGCCGGGACCTCGGCCGCGATGGTTTTCGACGGGCATGGTGATGCCTGGGGGATCGTTGGCTTCGTGACCGGGGCCGTCCATGTCAACCATGTCGTGATGGCCGGTGCCGGAGCCGGAGAAAAGGCGGCGGCCTTCGAGGTTTTCGAAAAGGGAATTGGAAGCAAATCGCATGATGCACTCCTTGTGTGAGACGTTACAAAACGGGAACAGGCGCTGCGGCCCGTGACGCGTCAATCCGGGAGAGCAGCGAGAGGCCCGAACACAAGAAGTAAATTAGCGGCGACCGATGCGATCCGAACTTCTGCAAAGGTTGCAGATGAAAAGTGGGCGATTCGGGAATCCGAAGCGTTGGTCGATTGTGGTATTTCAATAAATGAAATATGGCCACAGAGGCACAGAGAGCACAGAGAGAAAAAATGAGAATATCAATTCGTTCTAATACGGGTGGATTGAAAGGTGCGATTGTGTTTGCGGAAAACAGGGGCACTGAAGTGCCACCGCCGCGCATGCTTTCATCCTGATTCGTATTATTCGGCTCTGTGTCTCTGTGTCCCTGTGACCATTTTGTTAGAGGCTTTTCGATTCAGCTCACTCAGAGATCACTTTGGGATCTTCGCGGCGAGGAGGCGGATTTTGTGTATGGCCGGGGGTGAAGAGAGGAGTTCTTCGGCTTTGCTCATGAGGGCTTTGGCGATTGGGCCGTCGAGATGGGCTTGGCGGGCTTGCTCGGTGTCGAAGGTGTCGAAGATGCCGTAGGCACCCTGGTCTTCCTGAAAGGCATACCAGGTGACGGTGCCGGTTTCTTTTTCGGCGAGGGGCAATGCCGATTTCAGAAAGGCTTCGAGATCATTTTCTTTGCCGGGCTTGGCTTTGAGATGGGCGTAGAGGGCGAACTTGGGCATGGGGTCTCCTATCAAAAATATAGAACGCAACAATGACGATGCGGACTATTGTAGCTTGCGTCCGCCGTTTATGTCTGTGGATGATTTTGGATTTACTCGATTGGCTGGCGGTCGTTTCGCTTTTCTGTTGATGCGGAGCGCTGGCGCTGGTCTTCCCAGACGTGGCGGATTTCCGGCTGAACGAGTTCCTGCATTATCGACAGGCCGGCGCGCATCGTGCCCTTGGGCGATTGCTTGTGGTAATAAATCCAGCCCTTGCGCTCCATCCAGCGCAGCAGGCGATCGAGCAGACAGAGCACGCCGATGAGGGCCATGATCAGGATCGGGATGATTGGGGCGAGGTGATGCATGGCGTATGAACTATAGGCACGAATAACTCATTCTATAGTCGATGCCGCGATCGTTTTGTTGCTTTGCGTGCGTTTGGAGGTTTGTCGGAATAACTGAATCCCCCTGCCCAGCGATGCGAAAACCCATATTTTGCAGGAATTTTGGATTGGGCGGCTGCGATTGACATAGGTTTTTTCCATCTCGTACCGGCTCAAGCTCAGGTTTCGGCGTAACGATAATTTAAAGAGTGAAATGGATTGTTGTCATCGGCGTGGGGATTTTTGGATGTCTCTGGGTAACAGGGCTTCCGACTTGTGTGGGACGGGTTCTGTTTCCATCGCGATATGCGGTTTGGGATTTCACGTCTGATAAGTCGATTGGTGTAACGGGATGGCCGGAGGATAATTCTCGCTCTTACTGGCTGGCGCCACAGCGTCACTTGATCATTACGACGCCGGGGCATTCGCCTAAGAGTTTTTACAACGTTGTGGGTTGGATCGGGGTGGAACGCCACGATGATCGAGTTCACACGGTCGACGTAGTTGTTTACTATGAGACATTTGAAGAAGCTTTGGCGAAGGCGCGGCAGTTCGCACAGGAATATCATTTTGATCGCCAGACCTGTCCGCTCGATCGATTCGAACAGGAGGTGATCGAGATGCCGAACGCTCATTATGTCACCAATGGCTGGGTCGGCAGCGGCGATGGGCTTGAGGTTAAATTGTCGGGGGCTTCAGCAAAGACTCTTTGGTATGTATTTGTGACGTTTACGATCAGCGAGAAGTAATCCGAATCCTATTTGAATCTCGCGCACTGCTTGCCACTGAAGTGGCAAGCCCAGCATTGAGAGCGCGCGCGAGAATCAAATAGAATGCGTATAAGACCTCACGCAAAATTTGAAGTCTTGTTTTTGTCTCACTTCATCACAGGCATTTTCTGCGGCGGCGGGATAGCAGGCTCATTGCGCCGACGCTGCAGAGTGCGAAGGTGGTTGGTTCAGGGGCGGTGGTGACTGACATGCTGAAGATAATGTTGGAGGGGCTGACGGGATCGGCGCCAGGACCGGACGGCGTGCCGGAATAGACGTAGGAGTAGGTGACGGGCAGGCCGATGGCGCCACTGCCTTGAAGCTGGGTCGGGGAATCCGGGCTGAGGAACTGGAATGAGCTGTTGGTCTGGCCGGGGGTGATCGGCGAGCTAGCGGTATCGTAGAATTCGATGCTGTGGCCGTAGATTCCGCTTTCAACGTAGTCGGTCCAATTCGCCGGGGTGGTAATTGAAGTGGGCGTAGAGGGGAGGAAATCGTAATTGTCGGGCAGCCAGGAGAACCAGAAGGTCTCGATATTGCTCGTGGCGCTGGTGTTGTGCAGGCTGATGGTGTACAGAAAGTTTGAGCCGCTGGGTGTGGCGGTGACGGTGCCTGAGGCGGAGACTTGCGCTCTGGCCGAACCAACCGCCAGTGTGGTAAAGATGAATGCCGCCGCGATGCTTGTCAGCCAATGATTCTTCAGCATGTTTTCTCCCTACTCCAGAATTGCCGAATCGGATTCAAGGCCAAAATGGGAACTAAGCAGCCAGTTGAGGGAAACCCAAAATTTGACGCTTTACCCGATCAGGAAATACGTGAATTCAATGCAATTGGCAGAATAGAACGATCTATTTGGGCGTCAAGAAACAAGCAAAATATGCACGAAAAAAAGAGGTTGCGCTACCTGAAATGAGATCCTTCGGGTTCATCATTCCGTCGGGAGCGAGGAGTCTGGGTGTGCGGTGCCGCAGTTCCAGCAGGCGGAGAATTGGGGGTCGATGATTTCGCCGCACTTGGGGCATTTCCAGGGAACGCCCTCTTGCTTGGGCGGGTTTTGGAATTCGGCCAGCGCTTTGGTGGCGCGATCTACGTCTTCGTCGCGCACCCAGACGGAGGGGAGCGAACCTTCGGTGACGGGGATGGCGCCGAGGACAGCGCTGAGGCCGCCGCTTTGGACGACGCTTTCGATGTCGGCGTCGGCGAGGGCGTTCTTCACCATCTCGGCGTCGACTTCATCTCGGGCGGAGTAGATTTGTTTCATAGTCGGCTCGGGTAGCTAATTGTACACGAGCGCATGACACGTTCAAAAAGAGATTTAACCGCGGATTACGCGGACGACGCGGATAAGAATGAATTAGTTGTCTTTTTATCCGTGAAATCCGCGTAATCCGCGGTTCGATCTTTTATCTTCGCGATCGCCGCGTCATGAAACCCAAGCCAGTCAGGCACAACACTGCCATCGATGCGGGCTCGGGGACTAAGGCGATGCGGAGGCCTTCCATCGGGCTGCCGCCGCCGACGATGAAGGGCTGAAAGTAGACCTCGAGGGATTGGAAATTCAAGTTGCCGTTATACCCGCCGCCCATGTAATTGAACGCCTGTCCGTTGATGAGGGATTCGGTCATTTCGTAGACGTTGCCGTCCATGTCGAATACGCCATAGGGGCTGTGAGTATTCACGTATGAGCCGATGGGCGTTCGCTTCAACGTGGGATCGGCGCTGCCAGCGGCGACGTTTTCATTCGCGTTGTTGCCGTTGACATCGGGCAGGCTAAAGCCGGGACTGATGTTCGTGCCCGTGGCATAAAGGAAATAGCTGTGGGTGGCGGGGTTGTAGTATGCGGCTTTGTACCACTCGTCGGTTGTGGGCACGACGTATTTCGCATTGGCGCTTCGGGTGACTTGATCGATGGTCTGCGTGCTGGCATCAAGGCCGCTTAGATCATACGAGCCGGCCTCGGTGGTCGCCGCCGTCTGCAAACCGGTCGGCTGGCCGTTGGTGAGCCAGTTGGCATATCGAAACGACGATGCCGATGTGAGATAATTCATCGGGAGATTGGCATAGTTGGCGGGCACGGAATAGGACAGATTCCCCGCAGAGCCGCTCTGTGTGATGTGGCTGAACATCGGCTGGTCGGACCCGCCGAAACTCGGGAACATTCCGAACGAGAAGAGGCTGTGCGTATCGGTCTTGCCGACGGCATTCAGGAAATCAACGTACTGTTGCTCGGTGATTTCGTATTTGCCGATCTGGTAGGAATAATTCACTGCGCCGTAGTGCTTTGCCGGGACGGGATTGGGCGGGGACGGGTTGGCGGGGTCTGCCGCATTTCCCGGGTCGCCGATGGTGACAAATTGAATGGGATCTGCCGACGAGATGCCGACAACGAATAGACTAGCCGCGCAAAGGGCGCGGAGCGCCCAAGTGGTGGTATCTTGCATTTTCACTTTCCTCCGGCGCCGATACTAATGCGCGCAGGCATCATTTACATTCTGATTTTGCGGCAAAGCGTTTCATTATTCCTGCGACAAATTCTTAATAATATGAAGAGGCGTGAGTCATTCATTGTGATAATCAGACTTTCGATTTTTCCCTATCGATTGTCGAATCGAATTTGAGTTTACGCCCTTTTTATGTTGAGGAGCGTGTCCCTTTAATCTCACGCTTAGTGTGGTATTGATCCTTTCGTCATCGAATTCATAAAAAGCTTGTATTGAAAATTCAATCCGAATAGGCTGACCTCGGCTCTCGCGAGACGGCGGGCTTGGAAACCCGTCGACTAACCAAAACGCGAACAGCCGGGAGAGAAAATGCAACAGGTTCCCAATCGGATTGCGCGCTGGATTGCAGGCTTATTTCTAATATGCCCTGCTTTCCCCACGCTTGCGGCAACAGCAACCTTTGAGAATTTCTCAGAAGGCCAGAGTTTCTCGACTTCATTTACCGACCCGCTGAGCGGAATCTTTTTCTCAAATCCAACCGCGTTAAACCACGACTTTGTCATCGAATATGGCGGCCCAGACCCGCAGCTTCCGGATATCACTCCGGGGCATTATCTGAAGAGTAATGGCTATGCTCCCGGCGATGGAATCAGCGTCTCACCCAACACTGGGTTCACCGCAACGTTGCCGTCCGCGGCGTTGCTGCTGTCGATGGATTTCGTTTATATCAGTCCGGGCACGCTGACCGTTAATGCTTTTGATGCGCAAGGCAATATCGTCGCAACGCAATCGGTTACTCCGCCCCCCGGCAACTTTCTGGAGGGGCATCTCGCATTGCAGTCACCTTCGCCGTTCGTGAAATTCACCGCGACATCCACAGTAGACGGAATTGGCTACGACAATATCCACTTTGATGTTCCTGAGCCATCGACGCTGGGGCCAGTAGCGACGATCCTTCTGGGTCTGCGATGCAGGCGGTGGAGAGTAGGCGAGAGGTGAAATCCACTGTGGGCGCTGCCGGGCCAAAGGGGTGATTCACTCTAGCGGCTGCGAGCGATTCGGTTTTCATTGCGCCCCACGCGACTTTGGCTGCGCGCGATTCGGTTTTCATTGCGCCCCACGCGATTCTGGACGCGGGCGATTGGGTTGGCGTGGGGTGAAAATCGAGTTGGAAGGCGTCTGGATGGATTGGGATGAAGGGAGATTGGGTTTGGCCGGGTTGATAAGCGATTGAGACGCGGGGAGATTCGATTGGCACGAGGTGAAAAGCGGGTTGGAAGGCGTGTGAATGGATTGGGACGAAGGGAGATTGGGTTTGGCCGGGTTGATAAACGGTTGAGAGGCGAAGGGATTCGATTGGCGTGAG
>DATAPK010000506.1:0-7249 GCA_036265245.1 Tepidisphaeraceae bacterium
AAGACGGACAAATCCCCCCCGACGTCCGCCAACTAACCGGCTCCCTCATCCGCCTTCACGGCTACATGATCCCCCTCGACCAAACCACCAACCTCACCCGCTTCGCCCTCGTCCCCAGCCTCTTCAACTGCTGCTTCGGCCAACCCCCCGGCCTCCAACACACCGTCATCGTCACCCTCACCCCCGGCTTCGCCGTCCACTACACCTCCGACCCCATCACCACCGAAGGCACCCTCTCCGTCGGCGAACTGCGAGAGGATGGATACGTCGTCAGCCTGTTTCAGGTGACCGCGCAACATATTGAATGATCTTCAATAGCTCAAGCTTGGGACCAAGAAAATTTCCTCAACCCTCTCCGTGGAATTTTTCTTTACAACGGCAACACAGGAAATTCTCTTTTCCAAGGCGGAATAGAAATTTATCGCATGCCTATGGAGCCAAAGACTTCACTAGCGTCGGCACTGGAGTTTCTTCGGTAGGCTCGTTGCCCGTTCCCCCCACAGATTGCCAGCGCCCTGATAAACCAAGACTGGTATATGTTGACCAAGCATCATCTCGTTTTGGAATACTGCAGAGAGCTTCAATCCCCACAAGTTCACGCCCGAATCGTTTCCCTTCATTAAAACTCAATTTGTCACTATTCGGAAAATGAATAATGAGCGTGACGTACGTTGATTGGGCCGAACTTATTTTTCCATCTGTTAGCTCTTCAAAACGACAGTTGTGATAGCAGAGCATCCCTACTTTGCGTACGAATACTGCAAACTTCGATTCTGCCAATTGCCCCGTCATGACATCTTGGCAATAACATCCGCCATATCCCGACGGAGGATTTATGCCACTCAGATTATCGTCCTTAGATGCTTTAATAAAAGCAATCCGGTCATAAAACATGCCAACGCCCGGTTGGAAGAACTCAGTGTATTTAGGTGCATCAGTGTAGAGGGGCACGCCAGCAGCTTTACAGACCGCTGCTCCTGAAACCGTGATGTTCACAACCTTTGCTACCTCAGTCGTATCGGATGCAGGAACCAGTTGAACAATCACAAAATCTTGGCTGCGAACTACTTGGACCGCTGCCAGATGAGATATCGGATTCACATGATTCGGATCCAGCTTCGGAAGTAATTCATCAATACCAGCTTGCACACCCTGTCCAAGATTCTGTAAACGCTCCTCTAACGACGGAGAGGGGTATTGGATAATTGCAGCCAACACACTGCAGACGATCAAAAGCAAGACGAGAATCAAACGCGGCGGAGAATTCACAAGCTCGCGCCAATTGGAGAAGCCCACCAAAACCGACAAGATAGCCACCCCTGTTGAGCATATAGTTCCGAAAAGTGGAGAGCGTTGTCTGATACCAAAAAAAATCAACCCCACGGCAGTCAGTAGAGAAGCCGTGATCTCTAACCGTTTTTTTGTAGATGTCTTTTGTTCGTTTTGTTCCATTTGGCGGCAAACAATACTACACGTAATTGGAATCGGTAATTATAACTGGGGAAAATTCCTCTATCTTTGCACATGCTCACCGTCATTTACCACAAATGAATATATGGGTATGAACGCCTCAGCCCAAGTGTGTAGTTGCCGCATCGCCAAGCGTTGTTCTGATTAGAACGCCTGCGAAATCACGAATCGGACGCTCGATCATTTCGTTCTGAATTCTCTTATTTGGGGTTTCTGCGAGAATCCGAGAACTCCGCCGCCGTTACGTTTCAAGCGAATATAACTGCGCTCCACGCGATTTTCTCGCCGTGCAAAGCGTGTATGATGTCATCCCACAGCCTTATCCCGGCGTGCAAATCGCTTTTTCGATCGTGCCAAGGATATGAGAGCGCGCCTCACGCGCTTATCCCGCCGTCTGAGTTGAATCGCAACCCTTCCCCTTCAAAGCGCACGCGCGCCCCTTCGCGTGGCACACAGCGCCGACAAGGTCGAACGCCCTCCCCTCACGCCACCGTAATCCCCTTATCCAGATAAACATCCTGAATCAGATTCAGCAACTTAATCCCTTCTTCCATGGGTCTTTGGAAAGCCTTTCGCCCGGAGATTAACCCCATGCCGCCCGCCCGCTTGTTAATCACCGCTGTCTTCGCCGCCTCCGCGAAATCATTTTCGCCCGACGCCCCGCCCGAATTAATCAGTGGCGACCGCCCCAGATAGCAATTCGCCACCTGATACCGGCAAAGCTCGATCGGATGATCGCCAGGCGTCAGCTCGCTATACACCCGCTTGTCGGTCTTCCCAAACTTCAGCGCGTTATATCCGCCGTTATTCTCCGGCAGCTTCTGCTTGATGATGTCCGCCTGGATCGTCACGCCCAGATGATTCGCCTGCCCGGTCAGGTCAGCCGACACATGAAAATCCTTCTCCGCCGTCTTAAACGCCGGATTCCGCAGATAGCACCACAGCACCGTCACCAGCCCCAGCTCATGCGCCGCCGCAAACATCTTGCTCACTTCGATGATCTGCCGATCCGATTCATCCGACCCAAAATAAATCGTCGCCCCCACCGCCACCGCCCCCATGTCATACGCCTGCTTCACCGAGCCAAACATGATCTGGTCGTACTTGTTCGGATACGAAAGAAATTCATTGTGATTGAGTTTGACGAGAAACGGAATCTTGTGCGCAAACTTCCGCGCCACCGACCCCAGCACGCCAAGCGTGGAAGCCACCGCATTGCACCCGCCCTCGATCGCCAGACGAACGATATTTTCCCCATCAAAATAAATCGGATTCTTCGCAAAGCTCGCCCCGGCCGAGTGCTCGATCCCCTGATCCACCGGCAGAATCGAAACAAACCCCGTCCCCGCCAATCGCCCATGATTGATGATCGATTGAAAATTCCGCAACACTACCGGCGACCGATCCGTCGCCGACACAATCCGATCCACAAAATCCGGCCCAGGCAAATGCAGCTTATCCTTGCTGAACCCCTTCGCCTGATAATTCAACAACGCCTCGGCATCTTTGCCGAGCAGATCAGTGATTTGTGTGGAGGTGGCCATGACTTTCCTTTCGTTTTTGAATCCGATTCAACCGGGCCGATCATTCTACCGTCAAATGGAGAAATCCAAGGGCATAAATCGAAATCCTCACTGAGTTTGCTCATTGGCGGTAGGATGCAGGTGTGAGCGATCGGCCCGTTCATTCCAAATCGCGATTAAGCTTTCGCTTTCGGATCGCCAGATTGCTGACAGTCTTGATTTGCATTCTCTTCATCATTTTCTGGTGGCGAAGCTATCGAAGAAGAGACGTTGTTGGCTGGAACAGCGGCTGGATCCTGTCGCCTGACGGGTCCAAGCTGCTCTGCCGCCAGACTGCCTTGATCAGTGGCTCCGGTGAATTGGGTCTAGGCAGAGAGTCATACAGTCAGACATCCGCGCAACCGCCACACCTTTCTACCGATCTTCCTCCAGGACCATTTCATCTGTCCGATACATTCTCAATGCCAGAGTTTTTACATCGTTCTATCTGGAGCACGCTTGGTTTCGGAAGTCGTGGGTACACAATGGGACTGCCCCTCCAAGGCGGAGCAACCATTTATGAAATTCCGTATTGGTTGCCCGTAATAGTGTTCGGCGGCTGCGCATTCACACTTGTCGTAACCGGAATCCGTCGTCAGCGCCGACTCTCCCGCCTCGCCGCCGGCCAATGCACAGCATGCGGCTACGACCTGCGCGCCTCCCCCGACCGATGCCCGGAGTGCGGGACGGTAGCGAAAAAAAACAACCTTCAGCCTGACCCTCTACCCAAATCCCAGTAAGATTCTGGAAATTGACACCTCGAAAACGGCTGCTCATCTCAATAGTTGTCCACGCAAGCACGTGGCTACTGGTGCTGAACCATCGCGCCTCGTTCAATCCCGCCATTCCACAATATCTTTTCGGAATTCAAATCCCGCCCGGCTTGTCGCGAAATCTAGTCGTGCTCGAATTGGCAAGCTTGGCCGTCTCTGCGATCTGTGTCCTGATATTCCTGCTGCTGTCTCTCGCCCACCGCACGCCGCCGCGCCAAGGCGTCTGCCCAAAATGCGGCTACGACCTCCGCGCCACCCCCGACCGCTGCCCGGAGTGCGGGACGTTGGCCTTCAGCATCATCAATGCAAAACAAACTCCAGCAGAGCCACGAAGTCATGAAGCGATAAAAGGAACACGCAGAAAAAGCTAAATGATTTCCTTTGTGGCTCTTTCCACCATCACAGCTATTGCAGCAATTCCCCCAACCGCTGCGCAAACTCGCTTCGAGCCAAAACCTGATCGATGCCTTTGGCAGCCATGGCTTTCCCTTTCGTTTGGAATTCGCTTCAACCGGGAAAATAAGCGATGCAATCAGCCGACACGAAAACCACATCGGCGTCTCCACGCCAACATCGTGTCATCCATGACATCGACGAACAGCAAGAGCCCAGGTCGCTCAGGCCATCCCAAACCGTTGTCCCTGCAATCGCAGGCAAACCATGCGCGACAACTCGCGCATCGCATCGCGCCAATCATGGCGTTTCATGCGCACGTTGAAATTGCCGGCCGTATCCTGAACAGCAATGTTCACTTCATACGATTTGCCGATGCGCTTCAGCGAGACATGAAGAAAAAAGTTTCCAAGCCGCTGCCCCAGGCGAAGGGCTCGCCTGAGCCAGGTCATCATTTGTCGGCGTTGGGAGGGCTTAAGAAGAACGTTACCCGAATCGAGGTGCATCATGAGCATCACTCCAAAAAAGTGAAACCGGATACCTCCGCTCGGAAACTCACTCTAGCCATCCGCGTGCCACGCCGCCATAAAAATTATCCCCCGCCAGCGATTTATAATGCGTCCTAATAACCACCGCCCGACTGATAAATGCACGTTGCCTAGACGTTTGCCGTAAAAGTGGATAGTTTCTGTGCAACGACATGGAAAGGAGACCGCATGGGCAAGCCGCGCCGCCGCCGAAAGATCGGCAGTAAAAAACGCAAAGCCCGCCGCGACCGTCGCAAACGGTAATGGCGAGTAATAGCTGATAACAAAACGGGCGTGCGAGATTTTCACATCTCGCACGCCCGTCTTTTTGGAGGATAGACTTTTTGATCTCCCCCTCTTCCTCCGGGGGAGACTTCTCTGGTCCCCTCTCCCTCCGGGAGAGGGTTAGGGTGAGGGGGCTTTAGAATTTCAATTGAGCTCGTTTCCTACAGCGTCTCAACACAACCACCCCGCCCAATCCAACCAACCCCATCCCCGGCTCCGGCGTCGCCGTCACATTAAAATCAAACTGATACGCCGTATTCGCCGCCCCCGTCTGCTGAATCAAAAACGTATAATCCCCACTCCCCAGCGGCGGCGTAAACCCCTGCGACCCCGCCGCCAGCGTCGTGTTCCCCATGATCGGCAACAAATCAGTCCCTCTCAGATCGGTCGGAGGCAGTGACCCATTCGCCGCACCCGTCCCAAAGTGCGCATATCCTAAATATTTGGTCGCATCAAATGTCGATCCCGAAAACGATGTCCCCCTCTGCACCCCCGTAAACCCCTGCGCATCCGTCGATGAATACGCCGCCAGCACATCACTGCTCAATTGAAACCCCGCCGGAATGGTGAACGTGATCCAATCCTGATTATCCGGCGTCCCCACCGACCCGATAATCGAATTCGTCCCCGTCGTGAACGTCAAAGCTGTCGGGCTCGCCTGGTTACTCGATAAATCCCCGTTCGTGCCTTCCGTCCAAACCACGGTCGCGAAAGCGCCGTGATTTAATACCGCAATAATCGTAAAAGCAATTAAAACTCTGATACAAGCCGATGTGATTCGCATATCCTGCCTCCGCGAATCAATCTAGAAACGTCGATGCAATCCCGTCAATCCTCTACCAACTTTTGCACGTGCAAATAATGCGATGCTTCCCCAAAAAAAAGCCCACGGCCTTGCCGTGGGTCTTCTTTCTCCAGAAGTTCCCTCACAACTATAATTTACACCATCCCCGTGCTCTCCCTCCCAATCAAATTCAAGAGTCTCTTCTCCAGCGGCGGATGCGTCTGAAACAATCCTCCCACCGACCGCCAAACACTCGTCGGCTCCGCAATAAACAGACTGTTAAACGCCGGCGGCACGTTCATCGAAATCCGCTGATTCAGGTGATGAATCTTCTCCAGCGCCGTCGCCAGATACATCGGATCCCCTACGATCTCCGCCCCGCCCTTATCCGCATTAAATTCCCGCGACCGGCTGATCGCCATCTGAATCAATCCCGCCCCGAGCGGCGCCAGCAACATCATCGCCAAGCCGCCCAGCGGATTGTCATTATCCCGTCGCCCGCCGCCCCACATCGCCATGTGCGCCAACATGCTAATCGCCGCCCCAATCGTCACCGCCACCGACTGAATCAAAATATCCCGATGCTTCACGTGCGCCATCTCATGCGCCATCACGCCCGCCACCTCATTCGGCGTCAACACCGCGAGCAATCCCTCCGTCGCACAAACCGCCGCGTGCTTCGGGCTCCTACCCGTCGCAAACGCATTGGGCGCCTCTTGCGGCGAAACATAAACCCGCGGCATCGGCAACTCCGCCCGCTGCGCCAGATCCGCCACAATCTTATAAAGCATGTGATCCGGCCCCACCTCCTGCCCGCGCACCGCCATCACCGCAATCTTGTCACTGAAAAAATAACTCCCCAGATTCATCACCGCCGCAAAAATCAGCGCGATATACATCCCCTGCGGCCCAAAGAAACTCCCCACCCACATAATCAACCCCGTCAGCGCCGCCAGAAAAACCAGCGTCTTGATGTTGTTATAAAACTGATTCATCTTCAACTCCTGTACGATCTCCTATCAAACAACAAATCATAGGCCCCCTCAAGTTTCACCTCTTAGAAACAGCCTCCTCGTTTAGAAGCCCCCTCTTGAAAGCCAAATTTATTTGACACCCGTAGCTGCGACGCCTGCGTCGCCTCTTCTCTTCTTCAAAACCGCGAATCCCCTCTTACCCCTCGCCCGGTACGCCGGGAGAGGGTCGGGGTGAAGGTTCGCCCAAGCCACTCCATCTGTTAGCAATTACCCCTATTCCCATCAGAACCCAGACGCCACAACTCGCACCCACCAATTTCCCTCCCCAACCAAATCCAATCCAAAGTACAATCCCGACCATGCGTTTCCGCCCACTCCTCCTTCTCTCACTGCTTCTCCCCTCGATCACCCTCGCCGCCGAACCCACAACAAAACCGACACTGCTCATCCTGAGATTCGCCCAACTCAACGACGCCCCCGG
>DATAPK010000507.1:0-9636 GCA_036265245.1 Tepidisphaeraceae bacterium
CAAACCTCTCCCGCCAACAACGCCGGCATCAAAATCACCGTCACCAACGGCGGAAAACTCACCAACGAAAACTTCACCGACACCGTCCCCGCTGCCGCCGGCGGTTCCGTCAGTGGCTCCGTCAAATCCGCCGCCGGCGCCGCTCTCTTCGGCGTCACCGTCTACCTCGACGCCAACAACAATTCCAAGCTCGACACCGGCGAACTCACCGCCACCACCAACGCCGCCGGCGCTTTTTCCTTCACCAAAGTCCCCGCCCGCGGCTACACCCTTCGCCAAATCCTCCTCAGCGGCGACACCCAAAAAACACCCACCAGCAATGCTGGCCTTGCCATCACCGTCACCAACGGCGGCAATCTCACCGGTAAAAATTTCACCGATAATCTTCCCGCCGGCGCAACCATCAGCGGAACCGTGAAAAACAACAAAGGCGCCGCCATCGCTAGCGCAGTCGTCTATCTCGACGCCAACAACAACTCCAAGCTCGATCCAACCGAGCACAGCGCCATCACCAATTCCAGCGGCGCTTACAGCTTCGCCAACATCCCCGCCGGCACCTACAACATTCGCCAAAAAGCAGTTCCCGCCGGCGACACCCAAACCACCCCCGCCAACGGCGCAGCCATCCACATCACCCCAACCAAAACCAGCAAACTCACCAACGAAAATTTCGTCGATACGATCCCAGCCACCGGCCCGACCGAACTCACCGGCAAACTGATCGGCTCCACCAACGCCCTCACCCACGCCAAGTCCGGCCACCCTGCATCCAACGCCGTCGACAACAAAACCAGCACGACGTTTGAAGGCGCGATGGCCAACGGCAACTGGATCGGATTGGATTTGGGAAAAGCCTTCTCCATCAAGCAAATTAAATTCGCCGCCGACCCCGCCAACCCCTCCTTCATGGAAGGCGGCGTCTTCCAAGCCGCCAACAAAGCCGACTTCAGCGACGAAGTAAATCTCTATCAAGTCCCCAACACCTCAACCCCCTCCACAAGTCTCAAGACGGTGACAGTGAGCAACACCAAAACCTTCCGCTACGTCCGCTACCTCCCCCCCGCCAACAGCTTCGGCGAAGTCGCCGAAATCGAATTCTTCGGCTAATCCATCTTCTCCCTCTCCCAGTACTCTGGAAGAGGGCCGGGAAGAGGGTCTTCTTCGATTGCTAAATATCTCTCGGTTGGGGCAGGCAATCCTTTTTGCCTGCCCCATTTTCATTTACCCAAGAACCTCACTCCCTCTCCCTCCGGGAGAGGGCGGGGGTGAGGGGACGATATCCTCCAAAAAATCTCCCCCCCCAAAAAAAATCTCCCCACAAAAGCCCACGGCCCCGCCGTGGGTCACCGGCCAAAACTTTTGAAACCACCCTATCTTCACGCCAATCCGCGCAGCGCCCACGACACATATAGGAGGACATAGTCTTAAGGAATTTACAAAGCAGCGACCATCGGTCGCTGACCCCACCATGCAACATTTTCCAACAACCCCAAACTCCCTGTCTGCAAACCCTTCCCCGCCATTCCCCAAAATTCCCCATCCGGGCAAATCGTCTCAACAAATCCCTCGATTTCACCGAGCGATTCCCATCCCTCCGCCAACAAGATGGGGAATCCATCAATCTACCAATCCAAAATCCAAAATCCCCAATCCAAAATCCTCACCTCGCCCCAGCCATCCCATTCCCATTCCCATCCCGAATAAACAGCAACCCCGTAAAATCATTGTCCCTCCCAAAATCCAGCGGCCCCGCCCAACTCGCGCTCTCCCCCGTATCCGTCCGATGCTGCACAAAATTAAACTTCAACAACGGCGGCCTCCCCTTCGGGCTGATCGCGCTCCACGGAATTGCAATCTCCCCTCGCCAAGTCGATCCATCCAGCGTCGCCGCGTATCGCACGTTCGCCTCAAACGTCGGCCACTGATCCGCCGACATCGAATCTCCCTTCTTCTCCACCCAGCAGCTTCCGTTCGGCTTGGGCACCACGTGCAACACCGGCCCAACCGTGTTGTCCCGATACACCGGCTGAATCAAAACCTGGCACAAATCCTCTCCCCATGCCCGGCGAAATTGATACGACACAAAATTCTTCGTCGTCTTCAAATCCTGCTGGCTCAATCCCTGCACCTTGAACGCCACATAAAAATTATCATCCGACCATCCCGTGTAAATCGAAGACGGCGTCGATGCCAGTTGAATCTGTTGCGCCTGCAACGCCGGCCGATTAAACATCTGCACCATCGGCCCGTCACAAATCGCGTCATCCCCCGTCCAATCCTCCAGCGATCCATCAATCACCAGCCCCGGCGGATGCCGGTCGCTCGCACCAACCGGAATAAAAATCTTCGACGTTGTCGTCAGCTTGTAATTCGGCTCCGTAAACAGCAGCTCAATCGGCTTGCGGTCCGTGTTGTTCACCTTGCTCGGATCGATCTGCGCATCCAGCGTAAACCGCTGCACCTGATACGTCGCCAGCGCCGGAATCGTGATCGGCTGCGGCGCAACGATCCATCCCGCCGGAATCGCCGTCCATTCCAGCGTGTTCTGATCCGGCCGCGCGTCCGATGCGTTGTAAACGTCAATCCCAATCTTCATCACGATCGATGGTCCATTGCCCATGATCGTCGGATCGATGCTCTCCACCGTCGATTGCCCAATGATCGTCGGCCGCTCCAGCGGCTCCACCCATCGCAGCATCTCCAGGTCAAGCGTCATGCTCCGCTGCCGGTTCGGTGTCTGCCCCGGCGCCGCCAGCAAAATATTCTTCGCCAGCAAATCCATCGCATCGCTCCATGCCTGCGGATTGGCCGTCCCGCTCATCAGCGCGTAAGTCGGATCCTTCGCCTGGTTCGGCTGAATCTCCACCGGCTTGGTAATCAATCGCGCCATCAGCAGCGCATTCACCAACTGCCCGCGCTGCTTCGCCAGCCAGAGATACTCATAATCCTGCTGTGCCCGCCTAAGCCATTTCAACTGAATCGATGGCACCGGTTCATCCACCCCAAACCAGCTTCCCGGATAAAACCAAACCAGCTCATTCGGATCAGCCGCCACCGTCGGCCCGCTCGCGCTGGGCAGCGCGCTGCCCCACAAAATCACATCCGCCTGTTTCCGCAAAAATGCCAGCCACGCCCACAGCCGAACATCGCGCTCATCTCCGCCCGCCCCCACATATGGAATCAATCCCGGCAAATCCGTCCGCAACCAATGGTTCGCCTGCGGCATCTCCTTTGGCCAAACCCGCAGCGGCGAGCTCGAAACCAACCCCGGGCTCGCCACAAACAACCGATTCACACTCGCCGGATCGACAAACGCAGGACTATTTTTATCCGCAAGCTGAATCTGCCCCTCTTCCAGCGGCAGCATCACGCGCAGCTCTCCCTGCGTGTTCAAAATTCGCGACGCCACGTTCGACAGCTCCATGCTGTCCGCCGATTCACTATTCCGCGCGTTGAGATTCTTCTCCAGAAAAACCGCCGACTGCTTCATCCAATCCAACTGCCCAAAGTGCGACGCCACCGCCCCCCAGTAATCAAGCTTGTCACGGATCGGGCGATTCTCAAAATAATCCAGCGTCGGCAGCGGCCAAAACCCCAGCGGTACCTTGTCCGGAAATACATCTCCCTTCAGCCACGGCGAAACCACCGAATCGTAATCCTCCCAACTCACCATCGGCGGACGACCCGCCGGCCACTTCACGATCGGCTGAAGTCGCGGAATAAATACTTCCAAACGATTCGCTTGCGCCAAATTCACAAACTGATCCAGCGTATGCACCGCCGGCTGATATGCCTTGTCCAGCCGCGTCATCAATCGCGGCTCAACCGTCTCAAAATACGGATAAAATTTATGCAGGCCGTCCCAATCAATCCGGCTCACCATCGACAAGTGCCGCTCATCCGGCAGCACAAAGTCGTACACCTTCAATTTCAGCATGATGCTCGAAATCGGCGTCGGAATGTTGTCCTCAATCAAGTCGCACGATGCGACATAATCCCCCGCCTTGGCTTCCGGCGGAATATGCAAATCAACCCAGAACAGCAGCGGCTCGGCAACACCCATCCCCTTGGAGTGCGGATCGGTCGGCTGGCTCGGATCGCGCGCGGCATCCAGATTCAGCGAGCCATCCTTCATCGGCATCGGCAGCAGCGCGCGCGGCAACATCGTGCGCGAAACACTCAACCCCGTCTGCCTCACAAACCCCGCCCGATTTACATCGATTGGCATCGGCAAAATCTGATACGCCGAAAGATTCTGCGCCGCGATCCCATTCAAATGGTTCACGCGCAGCGAAACCATTTTCTTCCCATGCACATCCGGCACGCCGCTGAGCTGCACCGAAAAACTCGCCCATTCATTCTTTGCCGCCGCCAGCGTGATCGGGAGATCGCTCGGCACCGGCGAAATCGGATTGTTAAGATTCACTCCCTGAACTCTCGCCCCCACAATCGTCGGCTTGTCATTCCCGCCGCCCCCAAAACCAGTGTTACTCCCACAACCCGCCAGGCCCGATAACAGCATGACCGCTATGAATGGAATAAATGGCAATCGAAACGATTTAATATTGATCATGGGTGCTCGCTTGCGCACTTGGTAAGCATGGGGGCCTTCAATGCCGGGTATTTCGCCATCGGATCGTCCGTAATCCATGCGGCAATTTCTGCGGCCTCAAAATGAAAATCGCCGTTTTTGACCCTTTTAGCAAGGGGTTTTGAGAATCTACAAAAATTTCGTGAAACCTTTTTCCCGTTGGCACGTTCTTCGCGATAGAGAGTTTCGTGATGACAAGAACGAAAAACAAATTCAGGAGTAAGGAACAACTATAACAGCACAAGCGATGCCGGCGAGAACTCGCCGCATCGCAACAAGTCTCGTTTCCTCCGCCGCCAGGCCGCACGGACAACCGACCCTCTTCCGTGCGGCCTTTTTTTCTCTACACTTTTTCCATGCCCAAAACACGAGGCACCTGGCTCGTCCTCGGAATCCTCACCTGCGCCCTCATTCTCGGCATCCTCGCCTCCCGCTTCCGCCCCAAAGCCCCGCCCCCAATCCCTACGTCGATGTCGGATGATCTATGACACTCTGAATTTTCGTCATCAGCACTCCGGCATCTGCCGTATCAAATTCAATCATCACCGGCGTGTGCCAAACCGGAATCGCACTCGCCTGCGGCAAAAGCGGCTCGATCTTCACCCAGTCTTTTTCCGTCGTGACGATCATTTCCGCCTTCGCCTCGATTGCACTTTGCAAGATCACCTCGATATCCGCCTTGCAATACGCATGGTGATCTCCATACCACCGATGCCCCGGATCGATCGCCCCAGCCTCCAGCAGCGCCCGATGAAAACTAGTCGGATTCCCAATCCCGCAAAAACTGAAAATGCGCCGCCCCCGAATCGATTCGATTGCCAGTGACTCTTTTCCATTCGCCAGCGCGCTCAGGCAATGTCTCGCTTGCAGAATCGGAGCATTCGGATTGAAGCGATGTATTTTTTGTTTCAACTCTTCGATCTGACTCGCGCCAACCTGATCCGCCCGCGTGATAATCACCACATCTGTCCGCCGCAGCCCCGCCAGCGGCTCACGCAACAGCCCACGCGGCAGCACATGACCAAACCCAAACGGATTGGTCGCATCAATCAACACTAAATCCAGATTCCGCCAAACCCGCCGATGCTGAAACCCATCATCGAGCAGAAAGCAGTCGATTTCCGGATGCTCACGAAGCAACTCCTGGCTCGCGACCCCTCGGTCGGGGTTCGCACCCACCGGAATTTGCAGCGATCGCTCCAGCAGCACCGCTTCATCACTTATCGCCGCCCCGGCGGTTTTATATCCGCGCATGAGAATGCCCGGCCGATGGCCCGCCGCCGTCAGCCGCCGCGCGATCCACTGAACCATCGGCGTCTTCCCCGTCCCGCCGGTCGTGATATTCCCAATGCTTATCACCGGCCGCCCCAGCCGATGCTGCCGTTTCACGCCCATCTGATACAGCGAATTTCTCGCCCGCATCGCAAGCGAATAGAACGGCTCAACGATGCGTAATCCCGCGCGCAAGCAGGCGGGCCCTATGCCTCGCGCCTCGCCGCTCAAAACACGCAAAGCGGATTGTTCATCTCGCGGGTTCATCGAAGATCATCGCTCGCAGTGAAAATAATCTTCTCGCGAGGCATTTTTTGAATGTCGAATTGTTCGAGCATCTGGTTCAAATCGATCTCATCATGTTGACCGATTCCGTACCATTTGGCCATCAGCCCCAGCACGCGCTGCGGCGAAACACCGCACTCCCGATACGTTGAAATCCGCGTATCCCCATGCCGCTTCGCCAGTCGCCTTCCATCTTCGCCAACCACCAGCGGCAAGTGCATATATTCCGGCATCCGATTTCCCATGCCGAGCGCCTGATACAACAACATCTGTCTCGGCGTCGAATCGATCAGATCATCCCCGCGAACCACATGCGTCACGCCCATCTCCGCGTCATCAACAACCACCGCAAGCTGATACGCCGGCGTGCCGTCTGCTTTGGCAATCACAAAATCGCCAAACTGCCTGGTGTTGATCGCGATGGCGCCAGCGAAAAGATCATGCCATTCGACGTTTTGATCTGGCACTGCAAACCGTATCGCCGGCTCTTTACCCGATGCTCTTCGAGCGTCCTCGATCGTTTCGTATTGCCCTCGGCAAGTGCCCGGATAAATCGTCGGGCCGTCTTCCGCATGGGGCGCGCTTGCTGCCAGTTCCACTTCCTTTCGGCTGCACACGCACGGATACGCCAACTTCATCTTCAGCAATCGTTCAATCGCATCGCGATAAATCGGAAGACGTGGAATCTGATAAATCGGCCCCTCATCCCAATCGATCCCCAGCCACTGCAAATCTTCAATCGCTTGCAAATCTGCCCCGGCTTTGATTCGCGGCCCATCGATATCTTCGATGCGCAGAAGAATCTTCCACCCATTCCGCCTCGCCAGTATCCAGTTGATCAAAAAAGTACGCGCGTTTCCCAGGTGAAGCGCCCCGGTGGGAGAAGGAGCCAAACGCGTGATCGGCATGCAACCAAAACTATAACCCATTCGCGGGCGCTTGATATGTCACCGAATCGACGATCTTGCGAATCAGGTCTTTGCTTTGCTCAAACTGTGATTCCGGCAGGTAGATGACCAGCGCGTAATTCGCATAATCCACATCCTGCCGAACAAAGAATGTAATCTTCCAATCGACATTGACCAGATCCGGCTGGGTGGTGCTGGTTAGCAGATTCTGCATCTCCAGAACCTTCATCCCCTTTGCTTCCCGCACTTGGCAAAGCAGCGTGTTTTTCGGATCTTTCGCGGCCTCTTTCTTTGCCCCATCCAGCATCAAATCTAAATATGTCGGACTCACTGGCTGCGACCGCTCAAGTGAAATCTGCACATAATTTTCCCCCGGCGCCGGCCCTTCCAAAACTGTGATCTCCGAACCCCTGAGCGTCTTGCATTCCCAACTGTCCGGCACTTGCGCTTTCAACGGCAGCGGCGAAAGCGACACGGTCTTATACGTCCCACTCATCAATTCCTGCGTGGTCGGCGGCGGGGGGGCCGCCGGCTCATGATTGGCGGGGGGCGTCTGGGTGATTCGCGGCGGGGGGGAGGCCTTGTCGCAACTCAATGCCGCCGCCACACATACGATCACCAGCCAGCCATGACGAATCATCGCAAATTGCTCCTCAACTTCATTGTCGGCATTGTCGGCGGCAAGATTCGCTTTTCAAGCGCGACAAATTTCCGGAACTTTTTACTCGGACGTGCGTCCAAACACATAACCCCGACATGGAGCAAGCATGCAAAATCGATTCGGCGCGACAGTCCTGGTTTGGAGCCTGGCCAGTTTTGCGGTGACGGCGGCCTTCTTTCTGCCAGGCGCGCTGCAGGCAACCGCTCCAACCAGCATCCAGCCGCCTATCGATCAGCCAACGACCATTTCCACCGACCGAATCGATCTCTCATTAAAACTGGCCGGCCAAACTGACGACGCAACGACCCCGATTCCGATAGAGCCCGGAGCCACTCCGAGTTTCAAGCTCGAAGCGAAAAACAAAACCACCGCCGCCCTCACTGTGCCGATCAAAATTGCGATGGAGTCAACCGCGCGCCCGTCAGGTTTATCGCGCACGCCGCCAAGGACAAAAGAGATCTGGACCTATCAGCGCGACCTGGTGCTCGCCCCCGGCCAAGCCGATTCCATCGACATCTCAAGTGATACTAAACTAACCGCCGGTAGCACCGTTTTTGTAAAGATGGATGCCGGCGACAAGACCGTCTATCCGTTGGGATTGGTCGTCAAACCCTCTGACGCCAAATGAGTCGTGTCTGCATGAGAATTTCATGTTGCGGCTCGCGCAAATCCTCGGCATCGCCATCGGCATGATCGCCGCCGTCCTTTTGCTAGGCTCGATTCAAAGTTCGCCAACCCTAAAGCGTCCGCCTGCCGCGATGTTGTCGGAATGCGATGGCGCGATTCGGCAAATCGTGATCCAATACACACAAGGCGCCGATCAGGTCCTCCCCGTCTATCGTGAATTCCTTCCGATGCTCCCGCGCGACATCACGGTAAATGTGGTTCGTCCCGACGCCGGCGCATTTGATGAATTGCAGGCATCCCTGCCGAAGACGACATGCACACTGCACCCGATTTTCACGAATCATCCGATGACCGCGTGGTCGCGCGATCGCTGGGTCGCGCTGCAGGCTCCGATTCCCGGCGATCCCATTACATTGCTCGCCCCGCATAACGAAAACGGCGCTGAAACCTGGCCCGCACGGCAGGGCGATCAAATCATCGCATTCGACATTGCCCGCGCCCTCTCGCCTGCCGTGGTCGCCTCCCGCAGCAGTCTGGAATTCGACGGCGGCGATCTTCTCTGCGACGGCGAAAATATCTTCGTCACCTCCGCCGTCCTCCATCGCAATCTCAATCGCTCGGTTGCATCGCGAGATGAATTGATCCACACCCTCGAAGGCACGCTTCATCGTCCCATTATCCTGATGGACAACAGCCCCGACCACCATGCCGGCATGTACATGATGGCCGCCGTCGATCACACCATGCTCATCGCCGATCCCTCCCTCGCGAAGGATTCCCTTCCAACTGATGCACCAATCCTCCAAACCCTCCCCGGCGGCCCCGACTTTTCCGCCGAAACCCAGCACCGACTCGACTTCATCGCCGACCAATGCCGTACCCTCGGCTATTACGTTGTCCGCATCCCCACCATCCCCGGCACGGATCACAAAACGTATCTCACCTACGTGAATGTCATCACCGATGTCCGCGCCGGCCATCGAATCGTCTACATGCCCATCTATCGCGGCGCCGAAAAG
Source organism: Tepidisphaeraceae bacterium (assembly GCA_036265245.1). Taxonomy (GTDB): domain Bacteria; phylum Planctomycetota; class Phycisphaerae; order Tepidisphaerales; family Tepidisphaeraceae; genus DATAPK01. The sequence continues at coordinate 9,364 of DATAPK010000507.1, forward strand.
CTAAATACCGCCGCCGAGCAGGTCTGGAAGGATATTGGATACGAAGTGAAACGAATCGATTGCACCAGCACCTATCGCTGCTTCGGCAATCTTCATTGTTTAGTGAACGTGCTAAATCGAGTGGCCGGCGAGAAGTAAATGTCGCGCACGCATGGTCTAAAAATAGGATGACCCCTCAACATTGATGATCTTGCGATCGGCTTTGTCGATTTGAGCGAAGTCTTGGCCGTCCCCACCATTGAGAAAATCGGCCCCATTTCCGCCGTTCAAATG
>DATAPK010000508.1:0-5162 GCA_036265245.1 Tepidisphaeraceae bacterium
CGTGCGTTTTGGTTATTCGGATTTCGTCATTGGTCATTAATTCGTCATTCTGGTTTCGTCATTCGGATTTTCGGTAACGCGAGGCGGTTTCAATCTTATCGGCAATCTCATCTCCATCCGTCGATGCCGCGTAGATGGATGAAGATTTTCCACCCCCAGGCGAGGATCGTCCAGGTCATTAGTGGGGCAATATAGTAACGTGGCGGGATCAACCGCAGCAACCGGGCCAGCGGTTTGCCGGTCAGGGCGATATACAAGCCGGCCCAGACCGTGATGGCACACATCGCCGCCAGCACCGTGCCCATCGGCTGGACATACAGGCTGGCCAGCAAATTGCCGCGAACGAACCAACTGAAGCTGGTGGTCATGCCGCAACTGACGCAGGGAATGCCCGTGCGGGCGAGGAATTGGCAGGAAGGCAGGCCTAAACCGGTGTGCGTCGATACACCAGCCGGGCTGGGATGCAGCCAGGCAGCGGTCAGCAGGAGTGCGAGGCATCCGCCGCTGACGAGCAACGCCGCAAACCGCCCGGCGAGGGTGACTTGCGGAGCAGGGGAGGGGCCGGAGTAGATGGCGGGGACGGCTTGGGGCACTGGCGATAGTTTATGTGCGAAGATTATCCGCGACAAATCCCTGTTTTTGCCATGTCAGCGGCCGGCTTGGTAAAGCTCAATCAAGCCATATTTGTTGGAGTATGAGACACAATCCTGATAAATTTACTGCTCGCAGACGTGCAAATCCCGTATCTGATTGCGATCAAAGCAAAAAGCGATCTATTTAAGAGATCAGACAGGACAATAGCATGGGGGATCGTGAAGAAGAGCTGGATCAATTGATTCAAAACGCCAGCGCCGGCGATCGCGGGTCGCTGGAGGCGCTTTTGGTTCATTTCCACGATCCAATGCTGGGGTTTATCCAGAAATCCGTTTCACGAGGCACTTTGCAGTGGTTGACGCCGGAAGATGTGTTACAGGAGACGTTGATCGAAGCCTTTCGCAGCGCTCGCACGCTTGAGCCGCAAGGGAGCAGAGCGTTTTTTTCCTGGCTCAAGAAGATCGCGCGAACCCGGCTTCTCAACATGATTGAAGCTCATCGCGCCCAGAAGCGTGGTGGCGAGCGCCGGCGGGTGACGCACTTGGCCAGCGCGAACTCGACCGCAACCTCTATTCTGCATCATTTGGCCGGGCGAGATCCCGCACCCAGCATGATCGTTCGGCGAAAGGAAGTGGTGAATGCGATCGCCAAGGCGCTAACCAGGCTGGATCAAGTTCCCAAGGAGATCATCGAGATGCGGTTTGGCAAGGGCTTGTCGATCCAGGACATCGCCGCCAAGACGGGGAAAAGCGAAGGGGCGGTGAAAATGGTTATCAATCGTGCAATAAAGGAGTTACGAGAGATTCTCGACGACGGTTTCGGGAAATATTCCATTACTTTGTGACCCTCGGCCTTAGACCCTGTTTGTATGGAGAGTGATTTATCGGGAGAACCAAATGGAACCAACCGAACCGTCATTCTCGGAAAAACAGGATCGTGAACGAAAGATCGCTCAACTGATCGAAGACATTCGATCTGCCCGTGGGGCGGGCAGGGAAGTGGTGGACGATCATGCAATCATTGCGTCGAATCAGGACTTAATGCCTGAACTCGGGCAGGCGTTGGAAAAACTGCGTCGAATTCAGGATGCTCGAATTGCAGCGGAAGCCGCAGCCACAACCATTTCCCCGTCAGACAACGAAAACCTGGCTCGCTCTCTCGCGGCTGAATTGGAAAGGCCGACGATCAAGGCGCCGGGCTATTCCATTTTGCGCGAACTGGCGCGCGGCGGGCAGGCGGTGGTTTATCTCGCTATGCAATTAAGCACCGGCCGCAAGGTTGCGCTTAAGGTAACGCGCGACGGCCCGCTGGCCGATGAGCGAGCGAACATGCGCTTCCAGCGGGAAGTGCAGGCGTTGGCGGCGCTCAATCATCCCAACATCGTCACCATCATCGACACCGGGTACACCACCGACGGCAGCCGCTACATCACGATGCTGTATGTCGCGGGCTGGTCGCTCGATGAATACATGAAGCTGAGGCTCAGGAAAGATCCCGCCGACCCGAGCAAGCTCCTGCGGCTGTTCCTGCGGATTTGCGCCGCGGTCAACGTGGCCCACATGCGCGGGATCATTCATCGCGATCTCAAGCCATCCAATATCCGCATCGATGACCGCGGCGAGCCGCATATTCTGGACTTTGGGCTTTCGCGCACGGCGATGGACCGCTTCATCCGCGGCGCGGACAGCCCGATCAGCATTACCGGGGAATTTCTCGGCAGCCTGCCGTGGTCGAGCCCTGAGCAGGCCGAGGGGGAGCCTGACAAGATCGATGCACGCACGGATGTCTACAGCCTGGGCGTGATCCTGTATCAGATTCTGACGGGCGGGAAATTTCCGTATGAAGTGGTGGGGAATATTCGCGATGTGTTGAACAACATATTGACCAGCGCCCCCACTCCGCCAAGCAAAATGGTCGCACTGGCTGCCCGTGCGCAGGTAGACCGCGAGCAGTCTCGCCTGCCGAAGCACAGTCAGGCGATGGTGAACGAGGGAATCGAAAAGATCGTGCTCAAGGCGCTGGCGAAGCGTCCGGAGCGGCGGTATCAGAATGCGGGCGAACTGGGACGGGACATCGCCAATTATCTGTCGGGGCAACGGGCGGCGTCACAAGACACCGAATTGAAATCAACTCGACCGTCATGGTTTGGCGCGAAAGTATGGCTGGCCATCGCGGGATGTGTCGCAATTGGTTTACTTGCGTTTGGCGTGGAATGGCTTGTGCTCGGCGGTTCGCGACACAGCGCATCGAGCGAGTCCAAAAATGGATCCGCAGCAACACAAGCCTCTTTATCCAGCACGCTCGTATCCGGCAAGGTCATTGCTTCGCGGCCTTCCACCGACTCAATTGATCTGTTGTCGATGGTTCATTTGCCAGATGATGCGCTGGCCGGCGATTGGACTCGAACGGATCGGGGGATTCAGTCGAACGAACAGGCCGGTGCCAAGCTTCGTTTTCCGTTTCATCCAGAGGGCGCGTACGACTTGCACATCAACCTGATACGTGTCGGCGGAAATGACAAATTTCGCATCGCCCTGGTGCTCTGCTATCAAACTCATCCCTTTGCTGTTGTTTTTACTGATAGGACCTGGATAACAAACGCCGGTCGCCCCAGCTTTCGCGGCAATGAAACTCTTCAAAAAGATCAACCTGAATCCGTGCTGGTCCAGGTTCGGAAGAATTCCACTATCGTCTTGCTGAATGACAGTCGAATAATGGAATATAAGGGCGGATATGGCGATGTCCCGCTTTGGCCGCCTTACGATATGGGGTCAGGATTTCTTGGCGTATTCACTTCAACTTCGCTAGTCGTGCAATCGGCGGACTTGGTTCCGGTTTCAGAGCCAACTTTGCCGGAAATTAGTCCAACTGCCACCGCGGCAGTCTCTTCGGCAGCGCCAGTGCGGACGAATGTGGTCCCGCCCATTGAGGCGCCCCAGACAGTTCCACCGCCGGCGGTCCAACCTCATGGCCCTCCATCCGATGCGACCTCCTATGTAGGGCATCACTACAAAGTCTTCACAAGCGAGCTTTCCTGGTCCGACGCCGCGGCGCAGTGCAAGGCGATGGGCGGCCATCTCGCCTGCCCGGAAAATGCGTCTGATCCTGCGTTTCTCCAACTGCTCAAAGGCGATCAGACGACAGCCTGGATCGGCGGCTCTGCCGACGAACGAGGAATTTGGACGTGGGTTGACGGCAATTCGATCGCCGCACCCATTTTCGAGGGCCGCAACGCGACACCCGGATATCGTTGGCTTTTCCTGACAAGAAACGGCAAACTGTTTGCTCGCCCGGAAAGCGGCAAGGTCGAGGGGGCGGCGGTCCCCGTGGTTCAGGGATTCATCTGTGAGTGGGATCAATAAATCGTTTTCGCTCCTCTGGAGATGTCTTATGAAAACAACCATCCATTGGATGTTGTCGACGTTAGCGCTCATTGGTTTGGCGATCACCGTTTCGTATCCCGCGATCGGCGCCGACGCGCCGCCGGCAACCAAACCCGACGCCGCAAATCCCGATGCCAAGCGGCTCACCTTTCTTGGCGACCAGCTTTCGGCTGATGAAGCCGCCATCAAGGCGATCAACAAGGCGCTGATCCAGGCCGGCTATCACGCGGCGGTTGCCAATGAAAAGGCCGCCAACGCAGCCAAGGATAGCAATCAGATGGATCGCCAAGGCGGCGCGCCGATCCCCTGGCAGCAGTTTTATGGCCGCACTGCCCGCGACTTCATCATGCACGACAAGTACAGCCCGGTGTATCACCAGGTCGCTCGGCCCGATCAGTTTGATTACGTCTATCGAGCCAACAACAACCAGATCGAATCGGCTAAGTCAGAGGTGGATGCCCTGGGCCGAAAAGTCGATGCCTTGCTTGCGCGGCGCCGCGAATTGGAATCGGAACAATGCTCTCTTTGGGCGACGATCGCTTTTGAGTCGATCGGCAATCGCGACATTTCGCTGCGTCCGCTTTATCGCGATGAACTGAAAGCCAAACCTTCGGCGACCGATGACAACCGTCCCGACGGCGCGCGGGTTGCGGCGATGCGCGCCGCCACCCTTTATTTGCGAACGCTTGCTCATTCGACTGAAGTGTTATCCGACCGTCTCGAATCTGATCAGGAATCCGCCTACCTCGCGCTGCGTGACACGCTGCAAAAGGCCGGCGACCAGTTGACTGAATCCGCCGCGACATTCGCAGACACAGCCGGCGTCGATCCCGCCGAGGCAAAGCAGATGTCTGATATTGCTGCACAAGCCAAGCAAATTCAGGCGTTATGCAAAGACGTGTGCGAGGCCTTCCGCAAAGCGAAGGACGCCGACGCAGCTGGTGAAGGCGAAGAGCAACGCAAGCTTCTCTACCGCGGCACATTGCAGGATTCGCTGTTTACCTTCGCCGAGGCCGCGGGAAAGTTGGACGACATGCTGGGGAAAATGTCAGAGACATGGCAGATCTCTGGGCAGGCTGGGGTGAAGAGTTCAGATCAACCGATGGAGGTGGTGGCGGAAGCAACGCATAGCACACCCTTACGCAACCCAGCAGGCGAAACTGCCGCATCAACTGCTGTGCCTGA
>DATAPK010000509.1:0-12133 GCA_036265245.1 Tepidisphaeraceae bacterium
ATCGTCGCAAACGAAACCTCCACCCGGTTCGCCGCCTTCGCCGCCTGCCCCACCTCCGTCAAAATCTCCGTGAGTCTCTCTTCTGCCGCCGGCCCATCCAGCGCCAGCGGAAACTGCTTAAACACCTCATCCGCCCATACAAACCGCCCTTTCTCCTGCGCAAGATTCACGCTATGTGCGATGATGTCGTCCAAATTCACCCCGCTCGGCAGTGCCACCCGGCGATCGTGCGCGATCAGCGTATAAACCCCGCACCGCGCCCCGCTCGCCGCGATGCTGTTCAACCGCCGAATCGATTCATCCGTAAACCCCACCGGAAAATCCGAAATCACCAGAAACCGATAAGGTTCCGCCAACTCCCCCGCCTGCGCGTTGTAATCATCAATCGTCTCAAACTCATTTCGCAGATATTTCTGAATCACCGTCTCCATGTGTTCGGTGAGATTCGCCAGCCGCTGCTCGATATGCTCGCTGCTTGTCCAAATTCGCCCGCCCACCAGCGCCTCATCCCAATCCGCCAGGTGCATAAACCCCGCGAAGTTCTGCCCCAACCCCACCGGATCGATAATCGTAAACCGCACCCTCCCCGGCGGCTGCGTCGTCAGCAGTCGCGTCATCACCATCTGCAGCGTCTGCAACGCCTCAATCCGCCCCTCGCGGTCGTGCTGGATCAGCAGCGACGCCTGGCTCGGAAACGCCAGCAACGCCGGCAACGAAAACGTATCCGGCAATTCCAGCCGCGAATGATTCCCCTCCGCCGGCGCTTCAGTCAGTTGTTTCGGATCGACCTCCAGTTCCCCAAACTGCACCGTCGGCGCGAATTTCCCCGGCGGCCTCCAATTCTTCCACGCCGCGTCATTCCAATCCCGATGAATCGCATTCTGATGTTTCTCCTGCTCCTCAATCGGCGCCTGAATCCGCGCCAATCCTTCCGTCCACCGGCGCTGCAGCTCGCTGGTCGTTTCCTGATATTGCTGCTCACTTTGGCTCGTTTCCGATTTGTACAACTCGCGCGTCGTGCGCTCATCGTGCTCGCCGCGGGTTCGAATATCGTCCAGATGCTTCACCCGCCACTCTTCAAGCTGCACGCGATCCTTATCCCGCTCGATCTCCGCCCGCTCATGCCGTTTCACATCATCCGACGCCTGCATCGCCAGAGACTTATCCCGAATCCCCACAATCTTCGCTGCCAGTGGCCCAAACCGCTCGTTCGCCGCCCCCACTTCCAAATCCCGCTTCTTCGCCGCCCGCTGCCGCTTCCCTTCGCGATCATGCTGCGCCCGCTCCAATCGAACCTTTCCCGCCTGCCGTGAGATCGCGATCGCCTCACGCATCGGCACAAAAATCTTCTTCGCCTGCATCTTCCCCACAAACCGCACGATCACCCCCGCCAGCGAAATCACCAGCACCGCAACGCCCGTAAAAATCCCAATCTGCTTCCATTGCAAATCCAGCGTTCGCACCTGATTCCACGTCGGCATCGAACCATAAATCAACTGCGCCGCCATCACCGCAACAATCAAAAGCAGCGATGCAACAAGGTATGGCCTGGGCCCCGTCAGCAATCGCGGCGCCGACAACGTCTCCAGATTGCTCAGCAATCCTTCCGCCCGCTCCCGCTGCTGCTTCGCCTCGGCTTCCGCATCCCCGGGAATCTCCCCGGCCACAGCCGCCTCCGGAATCGTCGCCACATTCACGCCATACGAAAACATCAGCACCCCCGCCCGGTTTTCCAAACCGTCCAGCACCTCATTCTGCGCGATATCCTCTCGCTTCAGCTTGTTCGATTCATCGCGCAGTTGCGCCTGCGCCGCCTCCAGTACGCTGTCCGCCAACCACGTCGCCTGTTGCAGCTTCTGTTTGAGTTCCCGCTCTGATTTCTCGTAATCCGCCGCCATCCGATCCCGCATTGCGACATCGGTTTCCTTAAACTGCTTGATCTTCGCTTCAAATTCCTTGCCGATACGCTCCGTATGCACAGCGAGCTTTTCGCCCACCTGATTCTGTAGATTCTTCAACCGGTGCTCGATATTCGATAAAGAGACCTCGAGCTTTTTCTTCGCCTCCTCCTGCTCCACCCGATGCTTCTGCTCGATCTCGATTTCCGTCTTCTGGCATTCCCCCACCAGCGTCACCAAATCGCGCAACGCCGACCGCTGCAAATCCCGATCCGATCGCTTCTCGGCCGTCACCTGCACCTGCGGAGTATGTTCAATCTGATCTGGCATATCATTCTCTACCGTTTGCGGTTTAGCACTACGGTAACTTCAAGTCTTCCTCTGCCGCTTGCGGCTTCGCGAACCCAACAATGTCACTTCATCTTCAACCCAAACCGCACCGTGCCCTTACTCACACTCCTGCCGTATCTGCGCCAACACCGACGCCATCTCATCCATCGCCGAGATCGCGTTCCGCGCATCCATTTCCATCGGGTCGATAAACTTCTCTCCAAACCGCCGCGCCTGCTCGTCGCTCCAGTTCAGGCGTGTCTCATGCCACCGATTGCTCAAGTCCTTCATGAGCTTTCCGATTTGTCCTCTGCCTTCGTATAACCCCATCGCTATTCCTTTATTTCTTCTTTCGGCTTTTCCTCGTCCTCATCCCCATCGACCGCTCTCGCCATCGATTGCCCGACCTCCCCGCCGCTCACAATGCCCGCAGCACTTGGCGCACTGCTCACCACCTCATCCGGCGCCCCCGGTGAAGTATACGCATCCAGCGAAACCAGCAGAGTCTCCAAAAGTTCCACGCCCATCGGAACATCCACCTGCACATCCGTTGCAAATCGTTGCACCGATGCCCGGTACAAAGGGATTTCCTTCTCCAGCTTTATCTTCGCCTTCTTCACCGCCGCCAGTTTTTGTGCCGCCTCCTCCATCCGCCGCAGAGCCACTCGCAATGCCTTCTCCTCCTCCACCGCGCTAGGCGTTCTCCCGCTCGAATCCTTAAACAATCTCTTCGCCCGCAACGCCTCTTTGCATCGCCCAACCATCTCCATCCGCTTGCGCTCCTGCAACTGCCAATAACTCGTCTGCTCATTCTCCAGCCAGGTCACCGTGCGCATGATCTCCGATTCCGCATCCCCCAGCGCCACATTCGCCCCCTCCGCGAACTTCAACATCGCCGCCTTCAGCGACTTCAATGCATCGATCGAATCAACTCTCGCCTCAGCCATGGTTGTTAGTGGTTATTAGTTAGTGGTTAGTTGCTGGCAGACGAATCCAACTATCAACTAACAACTATCAACTAACCACTTCCTCTCTCATCTTTGCTTCAGATACTCTTCAATCAAACTCGCCTTCTTCCCCAGAAAGCTCACATGCTGCTGCGATGCCTCCAGAAACCCCGCCAGCGATTTCGTCGTCTGCGCAAACGCCTCCGCGAATTTCTTCTGTTCCTGATCCCGCCAATTCTGCTCCAAGCCCTGCATCTTCGCATGCAGCGACGAGACAAGACCCTGAAGATCATTGTTGAATCTCAACAAATCCTGAGCAAATCGCCTGAGTTCCGCCGGGTCTACATTCGCCTTGCCCATCAGCCATCTCCGTTACAGAAAAAACTTCCTGCAACATGATATTCGCCGTAATAGGAAATGACGAGGTACTAATCCCCGAGAAAGCGTAACTCCACAAGCGAATACGGGATCGCTTAATGCCTAATTCCCAAATCAGAATGATTACCAAAGCCTCAATGCACAATGTCACAATCGCCCCCTCGCGATTGGTCATTTAGGTTTATCATCAGATTAGAGGTACTAGCCGCTGTCTGTCTCCCACGCGTTGGTGGGGTGTTCGCACGGAGTGCAATGGAATCAATCTCCGCCGTGGGCTCGTCGGATCGAGAGGTAGAAGTGCTCAAATCATTTCAGGAAACTTGCTGCGAGTTCATGAAGCAGTTAACGTCTGTTCGCTGAGGCAAGTCGCAATGGAAGAATTCATCAAGTCGCTGATTAATTTCATGGGGCCCACGATAAGCGCATACCTTGGTGCGGGGGTCGTTGTGCTGTTCTTGGTCCCATCCATCCTGAATGCTTGGCAGACATGGCTTGATGCTCGCTCCGGCGCGCGGGCCGCCCGTGCTGAGCGAGCTAGACTTGAACTGCTCAAATTGTGGTTTGAAATAGAAGTACTGAAGAAGGAACATGATCTTCAACTTCCGTTTCCGGTTCAGCCCCCTCTTGCAGCAACGGTCGCACCGTCACCGCAGAGTCATGCCGACGCAATCCATGCACAAATCGATGTCGCGACGGCTGTCGCAAAAAGACAACCAAGAATGTGGCAGTGGGTTTCTGCTCTTGATCAACTCCATCGCTTTGCATCCATCATGGTTTTAGGACTGCTGGGGGCGATTACCCTTTTCCTGGTGATGCTGGGCCTAATGATGGTGATCGGGAGTCTGGCTACTCTTACCCGCGCGACGTCAGATATTGCGGCTGCGGTAATCTCAACTGCTCTCGAGCTGCTCTTTCTTTGGATGTTCCGTGCTATATATTTCCAATTCAATTTGTTGCGGGTCGCACCGCGATTGCGGGCTTAATTGCATCCAAGTGGCAGATGAAAAAGCATTCATATATTACGTCTATCGTCTAACCCTGAAAGACTGCTATATTTTGTTCCCGCGTTATGTTCTCCCAAACCACCAACTCAGGAGCCTCCCATGAGCCTTCAATCTGTCGCCAAACAATTCGTTGATATGTGCCGTCAGGGCAAAAACTTCGATGTCATGCGCACCATGTACGATCCCCAAATCATCTCCGTCGAAGGAGACGGCAAAGAGACCGCCGGCCAGGGCCCGGTTATCAAAAAATCCGAAGACTGGGTCTCCGACAAAACCTTCAACGGCGAAACCGTAGCAGGTCCCTTCTACAACAGCGCCAACCCCGACCAGTTCGTCGTCTATTTCACCCTCGACATCACCCCCAAAGCCACCGGCAAGCGCATCACTCTCCAGGAGGTCGGCGTCTACACGGTAAAAAACGACAAAATCACCCGCGAGCAGTTCTTCTACGACGGCCAGCACTAACCCGTACATCATAACTGGAGCTTCGCGGAAAGATTTGAACAGGAGCTAAGGGAGGAAACAGAGAAAGACAAAAACATTCATTCTGTCTTTCTCTGTTACCTCTATTTGCTCCTGTTCAATTTCTCCTTATTGATTTGAGTAATGCCCGTTTCCTTGCCCTACATCTTTGAGGGCATGCTCTCATTGATCCGAGCGGCCACATTCCACACGTGCCCGGATGGATCAATGATCCGTCCAACGCGATCTCCCCAGAACTGATTCGCCGCCGGCATCAGCACCCTCGCCCCCGCCAGCGTCGCCCGCTCAATCACGCTGTCCACATCTTCGACATAAATATAAATCACCACTGGCGAACTGCCGTCCGTCTGCGGAGCACAGCTGACCAGCGTCGGAACTTCTCCATGCACCATGACCAGCATCGGGCCGATTTGCAGCGTCGCATGCAAGACAGCCCCATCGCCACCCGAACGACGCGACAATTCCCGCGCGCCAAAGGCGGCCTTGCAGAAGTCGATCTCAGATGCGCCGTCACGGCAAACCAACATCGGTATCACCGCTCGCACACTTACGGGTTTATCTTCGCTCATGTCTTGACCACGTTATAGCTCCTCTCGGCTGGCTCAGCACGAGGTAGAGTCCTTTTCATGCGCCATGCCAACGAAGAAAAATCGTTAAGCCAGAGCGTCCATCCGATGTTTTCGATTTGGGCATTTTTTTTGAATTTCCCCTCCGAAGTTGACACAAACCATCAATTACTTTACATTGTAAAGTGAAATTAACGACGGGGCATACAATCATGATTCATCGCCAACCAACCGATCAATTCAAGGAAGCAAAACGCCGCGTCAGTCGGCGCGGCCCACTCGCACTCATCCTCATGTTATTGCCCGGCATCTTGCTACCCGTGGGATTGCTGCTCGCGCGCAACGACCCCCGCTTCGCCTGGATTTCCCACCCCACGCAATATCCCTGGGAACTCTGGGCCATCGCCACGTTCGGAATCGTCGCCTCCATCGGCGGCCTGGGCGATTGGTTCTTCCATCGCTCCGGCGAAACCGCGGTCGGCGCCGCCGAGCATCGCGCGCACGTTCTCGCCCTCGGAATGGGCTGCCTGCCCCTCTTCCTCCTCATGTCCGCCGCTTCAATCGCCACCCGTCCGCTGGCTTGGCTGCTCCCCGTCATCGCCGTCCTCATCGTCACCGTCATCCTGATCTGCTACGACGAGTTCCTCTTTCATTGCCGCTGTGGCCGGCTCGAGCAAGCGCTCCATCGCATGCTCACCATCGGCAACGCATTGGCATGGTTTGCCTGGGCACACTGGTGCTTCGTTCGTGAGTACGCCTATGCCTGAGCGACCCTCCGCCAGCCAACTGTTGGCCCGCGCCCGCGATCTTCTGGACGCCCCCAACAATTCACTTTTGCTCGCCGCGAGTCACGCATGGCAAACCGGCTTCGTATCCGGCGGCCAATGGATGACCCTCGCCCTTCAAGTCATCCGCCAAGAATCTTCTCCACCATCTATACCTCATCTGCAATCACTCGGAATCGCAAAATACGCCCTCGCCTCCTTCGCCGGAATGACATTCATATTGGCCGCTTTTCTGATTCATCAACCCCTGATCGCCCTCCTCAGCGTGATCGCCTTCTACGCCGTCGAAGCACAAATGATTTTCCTCTTCCCCCTGGCCCTGGATGGTCAACCCCACATCTTTCGCGAATCCCGCCGCTGGACCCTCCGCGCCGGCGGAACCCTCGCCGTCATGCGCATCGTTCTTCCCCTCGCCGCCACCATGATCCTTGGCGGATTCCTCGCCCGCGGCTTCGTCCGATCTTGGTGCCTCGGATGTCTCGCAATCTGCCTCTGGTACGAAGACCTTCGCCACCAAGAAATACCCCCCGCCCTCTTCGCTGCCGAAAACAAAATCTCCTCTCGCACGATCAGCTCACCAATTCGCCAGTTCAACCGATTCCAATTCGGCGTCTTCGCCCCACTCCACATTCGCCGCGAGCGCATCGATCTCGGCCTGACCCACCCCGCAACTTTGCTTTACGCCAGCGATCTCCATCTGGGATGGTGGTGGACGAATCCCGTCATCCCACACCTTCTATCCGCTGCGAAATCCTGCACGCCCGATGCCATCATCCTCGGCGGCGACCTCGCCGATCGCCGCCGCGTCTTGCCTCTCCTTCACAACCTCATCACAAATCTCGCAAAACTCTCCCCCGTCTTCGCTCTCGCCGGCAATCACGACCATTGCCTCGGCCTTCACTCCGTCCGCGCCGCCGCCCAATCCGGCGGCGCCACATGGATGAACGAAGACGATCAAAATCTGATTCCCTTGCGACCCGATGTTCTCCTCTCCGCCTCCCTCTACCCGCCCCCCGCGACATCCGCCCACCGAATCCTCTGCACTCACAACCCCGCCATCTTCCCCGCCGCCTGCACCGTCGGCTATCGCCTCACCCTCGCCGGTCACCTCCACGGAGGCCAATGCGTCCTCTTCAACCGCCAGGGCCAACTCTACCCCGGCTCCTTCTTCACCCCCTGGACCGGCCTCCGCTTCACCCGCGGCCAATCCACAATGCTAGTCAGCCGCGGCGCCGCCGATACATTCCCAATCCGCTGGAATTGCCCCCGAGAAGTTATCGTTTGCGATCTCATCTGAAATGGTAACCGACGATTAGCCTCTAATTTCGCCGCTATTATTATGTCGCCGAATCACGGGACGCGGTTATCATCCAACGATTGTTTTGGACGCTTTAGCCTGGGAGGTTCAGCTATGCGAAAGATATGGACACGATCGATTACCACAGATCGGTTTGATCAACGATTCGCGCAGATGACCTGCTACGTCGTCTCGCTGCTGGTCTTGGTTTTAGGCATGCTCAAGCTTTGCCGCCTTGGTTTGGACGAGACGCATTTGTTCATGGGCGTGCTTCTGGTCTTGTGCCTCACGATCCTGTGCGTGATTGCCGGAGCCATTATGGAGCCATCCGAAAAATTGAGGTGACCAAACATGAGCGCCCCATCCAAAACAGCCATCGTGACCGGCGCTTCGCAAGGCATTGGCGCCGGAATCGTCAAAGCGTTCGCTGAACGCGGCTACAACGTCGTCGCCAATTCCCGCAAGATGACCCAATCCACCGAAGTCGCCGCCTCCGATCGCGTCGCCCTGGTCGATGGCCACATTGGTGATCCCGCGACGGCTGCTCGGATCACGGAAACCGCCCTCTCCCGCTTCAAGTCGATCGACGCCCTCGTCAACAACGCCGGCATCTTCTTCGCCAAGCCCTTCACCGAATACACCGCCGAAGATTTCAAATCCCTCATCTCTACTAACGTCGAAGGCTTCCTCTACATCACCCAACTCGCCATCAAGCAAATGCTCGCCCAGAAAACCGGCGGCAGCATCGTCACCATCACCGCCGCCCTCGCCCGCAACCCTATCCGCGGCGTCACCGCGGCCGTTCCCATGATCACCAAAGGCGGCCTCGCAACAGTCACCCAGCACCTCGCCATGGAATACGCCAAAGATGGAATCCGCGTAAACGCCGTCGCCCCCGGCGTCGTCGATACGCCAATGCATAAAAACGATTCGAAAGAAGTTCTGCAATCACTGAACCCCATGGGCGTGCTTTCGAGCGTTCAGGATATCGTTGATGCGGTCTTGTATTTGACCGACGCCAAGACGGTGACGGGAGATATTCTGTACGTCGACGGCGGCGCGCACTTTGGCCATTGGTAATGGAGATTAAAAATGGACACGCGAGTTTTTGAGCTACGCACTTACACTGCCAAACCCGGCAAGATCGACGCCTTACATACCCGCTTCCGCGACCACACTTTGAAACTCTTCGAAAAACACCACATGACCGTCATCGGTTTTTGGAAACCAACCGATGAGCAGCTGGCCAAACAACAGCTCGTCTATCTGCTGGCGTTCCCCAGCCCAGACGCGGCGGCAAAGAGTTGGAAAGAGTTTCAGGTCGACCCGGAGTGGAACGCTGTGAAGGCCATGTCGGAGAAGAACGGCGAACTTGTCGACAATATTAAATCGATCTTCCTGAATCCGACTGATTTTTCGCCGCTAAAGTGAAGGCCTGACTCAGCCACGCGGCTTTTCCCGCCGCCAATGTTCCGGCTGAATCTGTGCGGAGCCGTTGCAAGCACGGCAATTGCACTGACCCGACGCATGAAATGTTAATCCTGCTATATCGGGATAGCGCGGTATATTGATATGTTATCTGCCTCAGAGCTATCGATGCGAATCATTTGGTGGACACTGCTAGGCTTGTTCGTGGTTTCGACATGCGTGACGTTGACGCATCGAATTTCGGGATACACCAATGCGTCGATGGATAACGGTCATTATTTTGCGTCGTATCGTTCAACCCGTTACGAGGTGACCAAAGAGGAATACGACCGAGTTAGGTTCCGAGATCCACTCTCATTTTACGCCGGAATGGCAATGATCCTTTCCGCATGTGGACTTGGCGGCTTGGAAAAGCTCCGCAGACCAGCCAGCAGATAATTAAACACAGCACTGGGTCTGCCGGCTGAACGAATCGACAATCGTCAGCCTCGCCGAAAGCCGCACATAACCACTCGCTGGAATTGGAAGTTATGTTGGAAGTAAAAACGGATTGATCCGCAACAGACATGGAATCTATCCAAGGAGAAACCCATGCCCGCCACCGACAACCTTCGCTACACAAAACTCCCCCTCAACAACGGCACTACCGCCATCCCCGCCCTCGGTTTTGGCACGCTCATCCCCGACCCCGTCGCCACCCGCTCTGCCACCAGGGCCGCGCTCGAAGCCGGATTTCGCGTGCTCGACACCGCCGAGCGCTACCGAACTGAAAAAGAAGTCGGCGAAGCGATGCAGGAAGTATTCAAAGCTGCACAAATTAAACGGCAAGACGTCTTCGTCATCACCAAGCTCTGGAACACCAATCATCGCCCCGATCGCGTCAAACCCGCCTTCGAGGCCAGTCTCAAAAAGCTCCAGCTCGACTACCTCGATCTCTATCTCATCCACACCCCCTTCGCCTTCCAACCCGGCGACGAGCAAGACCCAAGAGATGCAAACGGCAATACGATCTATGACAAATCGGTGACGCTGCTCGATACATGGAAGGCGCTGGAGGCCCTGGTCGACGAAGGCAAATGCAAGGCCATCGGTTTATCCGACGTCAGTCTCGAACAAACGAAAGAAATCTTCGACGCCGCGCGAATCAAGCCCGCAGTAGTTCATGCCGAATCCCATCCGTATCTCCCCGAATGGGATCTTGTGAACTATTGCAAAAAGAATGGCATCGTGTTCCAGGCCTTCGCATCGCTGGGCCACAGCAGCAAGCCCAACTTGCTGGAAGACCCCGTCATCACCGCCATCGCCAAACGAGTCAACAAGACGCCCGCGCAGGTCTGCCTCGCCTGGGCCATCCAGCGCGGCACCGCCGCCCTCACCACCTCAAAAACCCCCGCCCGCATCCAGGAAAATTTCAACGTCTCCGCCATTCCCGAAGACGCCGTGCGAGAAATCAGCGAAGGAATCCAGTCGCGTGTCAGATTCAACGCCGTCGTAAAAACCGGCGTGCCCGGATTCATTGCGAGAGACAAGTGATGCTAAGATAGCAATCGCTTCAACGGATAAATTGGAAATCATCATGGAAGTGAAGCGATGACGATAACGTTCGTCTGTTATCTTCCTCCGCCCATGCTCATCACCCAAACCCCACGCCTGATTCTCCGCCAATTTCACCTCGACGACGCCGAGGCGATGAACGCCATCTTCGGTGACGCCGACGTGATGCGATTCGGCGACGGCCCGCAGTCGCCGCAATGGGTGCGGTCGTGGATCGCCAGCTCGGTGAACGAGTATTACTCGCGATGGGGTTTCGGTTCCTGGGCGGTTGTGGACAAGGTCACGTCCGCAGTGATCGGATACTGTGGCCTAAGCCGCTTCCCCGACCGCTGCGCACCAGGCGAGGCCGAAATCGGCTTCCGTCTCGCGCGGGCGTCCTGGGGCCACGGCTTCGCCACCGAAGCGGCGCTGGCGGTGCGCGACCATGCGTTCGATGTGCTCAATCTTCCCCGACTAATCGCCCTCATTGATCCGGCCAACATTGCCTCAATTCGCGTCGCGGAAAAACTCGGCTTTCGATTCGAGCGGGAGGCGATGTTGCCCGGATATGATCACCCGGATTGGTTGTACGCCCTAGAAACATCACGCACGGAGCCAACGAATGTCCATAGAACCTAACCAAGCCGTGGCTGAACCTCCATCAGCAATATCCGGACGGATCGGGCGGGCGCTGTTCAATACATTCGCCTCAACTGCCGGTTTCGCGGCGGTGATAATCGTGCCGGCGCGGGTCTGGGATTGGGGGCGCGGGTGGATCATGATCGGCGTATTCCTCGTCGTTCACGTCATCGGAATGCTGCGGATCGTTCGCGCCAACTCCGACCTCCTGCGCGAGCGGGCGCGGCTAGGCCCGCATCCGGGTCGGCCGACCGCCGACAAGGTG
This sequence comes from Tepidisphaeraceae bacterium, assembly GCA_036265245.1. Classification (GTDB taxonomy): domain Bacteria; phylum Planctomycetota; class Phycisphaerae; order Tepidisphaerales; family Tepidisphaeraceae; genus DATAPK01. Next base: position 11,554 of record DATAPK010000509.1, read on the forward strand.
CTGCTCTTCGCATTTATGGTGGGCTATTCGGGAATGCTGATCGTCTCGTCGATCGACGCGACGCACGGGCACATCTGGCCACCCCCACCCACCGCCGCAGCGTGGACGGGCTTAGCGCTCTTTGCCGCCGGCTGGGTACTGGTGATGCGGGCGCTGGAGACAAATGCCTTTGCCATCCGCGTCGTCCGCCACCAACCCGAGCGCGGCCACCGCGTCGTCGATGTGGGCGTCTACCGCATCGTGCGACACCCAATGTATGCCGGCCTGTGCGCCGTGATGATCGGCGCGCCCCTTTGGCTCGGCTCAACGCTGGGCCTGCTCTGCGCCATCGTGCCCATCGCGATGCTGATGCTGCGGATCCTGGTCGAAGAACGAGTGCTCAAAGGCGCCGTACCGGGATATCAGGAATACGCCCAGCGCGTAAGGAAGCGGCTCTTACCGGGCGTCTGGTAAGGCGCTGAGCCCATGCCTGCCGAAACACTTGTGCGCTTTTGCCGAGGCCAATCTTTTCGCGCCATGAGTTGGAGCTGTTATCATAACGCGAGTTACATTGATTCTCCGTGGCGCGTTGCCGGGGATG
>DATAPK010000510.1:0-11454 GCA_036265245.1 Tepidisphaeraceae bacterium
AGCCATTTCAACTTCAGCCTGCTCGAACCAACCGGCGTGGTGTCGATCCTCTCGCCCGAAAATTCCGGTCTGCTCGGTTTGCTCTCGGTCATCAGCCCAGCCATCGCCGGCGGAAACACCTGCATCGCGCTGGCGTCCAAAAGCAAGCCACTGTGCGCGGTAACGCTCTCAGAAGTTCTCGCAACAAGCGATCTCCCCGGCGGCGTCGTGAATCTTCTCACCGGCGATCGCGCCGAACTAATCGAGCATTTCGCCAGCCACATGGATGTCAACGCCTGCGTCTATTGCGGCGACGACATCAAAGACCTCGCAACCATCCGCACCAAGGCCGCCCTGAATGTCAAACGCGTCGTGAGCTACGACCAACAAGATTGGCGCGGCGAAAAGGGGCAAAGCCCATACTTCATTTTGAATACGCAGGAAGTAAAGACGACTTGGCATCCGGTGGGGATATGAGCGAAGCTCAAATAGTTACGTTGGCGCGTTGGTATAAAAAGAACGGTGATCCAGTTACCGAAGGCGAATCCATCTGTGAAATCGAAACGGATAAAGCAACCGTAGATTTAGATGCGCCAACAAGCGGTATTCTTCACCAACTTGTCGAGGAGGGTTCTCAATTTCGCCTTGGGTTTGAATTTGTCCGAATCGACCCGATGGAGTGAGATACGGGATCTAAAAATTTGTCAGGGTTGTTTTGAGGCTTCTCGCTGTTTCTTTGCTCGCTCAAGATACATCACCCCCATCGCATCTTTCGGTCTGCCAACCGCTTTCTTAACTGCGATGAGTGCATCAATATCGAGCACACGCGTCATCCGTCCTTCAACTTCCATTTCGACCGAATGCTTCAGCACTTCATCGTAGCGCCCAATGGGCGGCAACTCGGGCACCAAATCAAAATGGCCAAGGCTTGTGACCATGATGAGCATGTTGATTGTCGCCAGCAGTTTTGCGTTGAGTGGTGGGATGAGATTGCGCGGATCGCCACGAACTTTGGGATTCAGGGGGCGAATGGCTTCGATAAATCGGGCCATGTTTTCTTCAGTCATTCGGCAGCAAACGTCCAAGTCATTTGTTGCTAGACTTGAGCCGTTCAACCATGCGGCAACACCACCGACGATCACAAATTCGACCCGCGCCGTGTGGAGAGCATCAAGGAGTTCTCGTAGTTTGAGCTGCATCGAATTTCTCCCTCGCCTTATCCAACGCGTCGAGCGTTTCGTTGAATTCCTCGAGCGCCCGCAATCGCTCGGTCGGCGTCATCGCCAGCAACTCGTCGATCTGCGTGACATCGATCCCATTCTCATCCTGCACGTCGGCGTAGGTGCGGTCGCGAAGTTGTTGCAGTTCCACGTCGGTCATTCGAATTCATTATATCAATGATTATCGAAATTGTGTGAGTCTCCTGTAGCCGCGACGCCTGCGTCGCCTTCTTCTATGAAAAAGTCGACGCAGACAGTCGCGGCTACACGAGGGGGCGTTTATCATCCCTCAGAGTGATCATGCAATCCGTGTTGGTGAAAATATCTCTTTTGATCTTCCTGCTTTTTGCGAGCGCCGCCCCCGCCGCCCCCGCGACGCAGCCCTATCTCCTCCACATCCCCGGCATCGGCGGCCATTTGCCGCTCGACGATCACCTGATCCAAGGGCTGCATGACGGCGGCATCGCCGGCAAAATCGAACTGTACGATTGGACGGGCGCCGATCGTGGGTTGATGGCGTTGATGCAAGAGCAGCGCCACGCAAAGCAATCGGAAATCGTCGCGAAAATGCTCGCGCAAAAAGCGCACGCCTTTCCGGGGATCCAAATCACCGTCACCTCTCACAGCGGCGGGTGCGGCATCGCGGTATGGGCGTTGGAGAAATTGCCCGATGATGTGGTGATCGAAAATCTGTTGATGATGCAATCAGCTTTGTCGCCGGATTACGATCTGAGCAAGGCGCTGCGGCACGTTCATCACGCGTATTCTTTATATAGCGAACTCGATTCGGTTGTGCTCGGCACGGGCACGCGCACGGCCGGCACGGTCGATGGCGTTTATTCAGATGCGGCCGGGCGCGTCGGATACAAAATGCCCGCCACCGCCGATGCCAGGCAATATCAAAAGCTCAAGCAATTCGAGTATCAGGATGAGTGGATGCAATACGGCGACATCGGCGATCACATCGGCCCAATGAGATATCGCTTTGCAAAGTCTATGATTGTGCCATTGCTACAAACCGGCGAGTTGCCAAAACCTCCACCACTAACGCCCGCGACGACTCAAGCGACCATCGAACCTTCAACGCTCAACACTCAACATTAAACCGGAAAATCCTATTGAAGCTGTTTCAAACCCCATCGCAGCAACAGACGCCGGTGTCTGAGGTATTCCGAAGACCCGGATTTTTCCTCCAACCGATCCGCCTCTTCTCAGTATTTCAGAAGCAGCGTCTGAGTTTGAAATGGTTTCTAAATGTCGACATCGGATATTCGATGCTGACTCTTCGATGTTTTGCTTGCGATGAACATCAAGACGATCCCCAGCACGATATGCGAAACAACCGTCGGCCAGATGCTCGCCGGAAAAGTATACGGAATATCCTGACCCAGCGTCGTGAGTTGTTGATAAGCGATGGGCAAATGGCTCCATGCTCCCAAATGCGCCAGCACACCATTGATGGCAAAGAGCGGATGAACCCAGACGAGCCACGCAACGATGGAATCCGCGTGCGGGCCAGTCAAGTAGGGGGATAACCAAACCGGCCAGGTGAGCCACGCCAGCGAGCAGATAATGGTAATCGCGCTGGCGAAATATTCCGCCAGCTTCAATCGAAGCAGTGCGGTCGCCACGCCCGCAAGCATCGTCGAATAGCCGATCAGAATGAGATAACAGCGCAACCATTGCAAAAGCGTGATGTCTGGCGCGAATGCGGACAGCAGCCAGATAAATGCGACGCCATCCAAAGCGCATCCGGCGACCAGCAAACGACGTTTCCACGTGGATTGGGTCAGCATCAGCGGCGGCAGTAGGGGGGTGATGAAGAAAAATCCGCTCAAGAACAAGGCGAGTGAAGGGCCACAGAGTGCGAAGGATGCAGCGCTGAAAGCGCAGGATGAAATAAAGGCAATCGTGCTAATGATATAAAGCCGCGACCAGTGGTCGCGGGGCCGGCGACCCATGACCACCGCTTCATGAGAAACAGAATCACTCATCCCGGCTCGCCCCGTTCAGGATCAGATGCTTTCGGCCGCGGCGCGGTCATGTCCTGATATTTCTTCTGCAACTCGTCGATGGTGCGCTGAATTCGATCGGCCTCGTCGATCAATCGCTGCTGCTCTCGGCGCAGCGCAGTGATCGTGTCATATTGAGCTTGCGCCGCCGCCCGTAAATCCGCATCATGCGGCGCGACTTTTTGCGTCCAGTTCTGCACAAGGCGATCCACTTCAGGCTGGTTGATGGTGACATCCCCGCTCGGCTCGGTCGTCGATTCATGGGCCGTGGGTTGGGTTGCCGCGCTGACGATCGGATTTCCCGCCGCTTCAATCACCATAGTCACCGGCGTGTTTGGCGGCGGCGCAACATCCGTGTTGATCTCCCACTCCAGCGTCTCATTCGCGCTGCTCGCCAGTTCGGGAACATCGATCAGCGTCAGCTCAAAGTTGACGATGCTCACGACATACCCCGTGACATCCGCGGCGTAATGCCCATCTTCCATCACGCGCGAACCCACAAAAACCCACGTCAGCGGCGACATCTCTTTCTTCGTGCGAATCGCGCGCATCATCCGATACGCCGGCACGGAAACTTTCTTGCCATTTTTTTCAAATTCACAACTGACATTGAGCGGCGGCCCGTGAGGCGGAAGCCATTTCTTCTCCGCGTCAGAATATTTCACCCCCTCGCCCGGCGCCATGCCGAGCATGAGCAGGGCAAGATGAATCTTTGAAGGCTGGGCCTTGGTGCGCAGCACCGATTCGTGCTCGTTAGTGCCGGTGACGACGCAGAAAAATTCCAGCGGATTCCTGCAATCGATCTCCTCGCAATCGACCCGAACCTGCTTCGCCTGCATATCAACATGAATGCCCGGCAGCTTGTTGATATCCGTCGCCGGGCTGGTGGCTGGTCCGGCCGCAAAAACAAACGGCTGAAGGGCGAGCAAAATGAAAATCAGAAAGAGGACTCGCATAATATTATCGTAACATGCCTCTGAGGCGATCGCGCAATCGTTTGCAAATGGCAATTGTTGCCCGAGCTTCTTTTCGATCAGCATCTTTCCCAGGATATCGGAATGCCACGGCAGCTTTAGACAGCAGACGTAATTCCTCAATCGCCCAAAACCAGCTCGGATCCACCTGTTGAAGCAGTTGGCTGAGGACGGCTAGATCGTGAATTTTAGGAGGGACGACTTTGTTATAAATCAGGACAGCTTTCATGTACTTCTCGATGCATTATTGGCAATGGAAGCAGATAATGTCGTTATTCTGCTTCTTACGGCGACGAAAAAGTGCTTCGACGCAGTCGAAATCACCTTCGGCCTTGGCGAGCCACGCTTTGACCGTGCTGTTCATAAAGTATCTTCCCGTTGTCGAATACTTCTCGCATGATTGGATCAAATTCCGCGTAAGAGCGAGCGGCCTCTGCGGGGCGCCGCACTAAAAGATCGATTGGAAACAGAGGCGATGTGCGATTCAAAATCTCAACTGATTTTGCAATTTCCCTCCCCCGATATTGCATGACCACGAGAATATCGACATCAGAATCGGCTGTCGGCGTGCCGTTGGCATACGAACCAAATAAAATGATTTGCTGGGGCGAGAACTGCCGCGCAATATCGTCGACAACTTTCCTAATATGGCGAAACGCGATCATTCCAGCATCATATCATGTTCCAGCCCGCAGATGCGTGATACATTTCATGGAATGATTCGCTGGCCGATTGTTTTTCTTGCCGCGATGTGCTGCCTAAGCTGCGATCGCTCTCCGCCACCCGCGCCGAGCAAGCCCGCCTCCCAACCCGTCCCCCAGGACCAACCCCTGCCGGAAATGCAGTGCGATGTGTCGATGGTCACGCCGCTCTTGCCCAAGCGGCCAACGCACATCGCCGTCGATCCGTTTTCCAATATCTATTACGTCCAGGAATCCGACGATGGAAACGACGGCGTGTTCGTCATCGGCGGGGCGGGTATTTCAAACGCCACCTCGCTTTCAACGATGTCCATCCTCCAGGCGATGAACTCGCCCGGCTCGGGCAACATCCAGTCGATCGCGGCCGCAACAGATGGAAATATTTATTTCTTCTTCAACGGCGGCACCAGCCGCCAGGCAATCATCTGCCTTGGCCGGCTCGAGCCGCGCTCCGGCAGCATTCGAATCCTCGCCCGCAACGATGAGCTCGCTTCCGCCTCCGGCATGGGAACCTCATTAACCCTGGCGCGCGGAACACTCGTCCCCGCCGGCGCGTCTCTCTGGCTCTGGCTGCAACACAGCGACGCCTCGGTCATGCTCAACCTGCGCCCCGGAGATTTTCCATCCAGCGGCGAGATTCATCTTCCCGCGCCCACGCCAATTCGTAGTTCCGATGGCACAATCCAGATGATTCGCGCCGACCCAAAACTTTCGCGCGGCCCCGGCGATTCGATTTTACTTTTGGATCGCTGGACCGCAGCGCTCTGGAAGATCGATCTCCTCGGCGCCGCCGATGTCATGCAATCGCTGGTGAACTTACCACAGGCGATCGGCGCGCCCGCGGCAAATTCGCTGGGCGACATCGTGATGTACATCGCCCCATCCGATTCGATCGAGCCGCGCGTCGAGCAACGCGTCAAGCCCGTCCAGATTGATACGCACTATCCCTCGCTGCTGGTGATCCGAAATCATGTGATCTACCCAATCCCGCGAGATGACATTCGCGCGGGCCCAATGTTCCCCGTGCATACGATGGAATTGGATCAAACGATCTACGAGCCGGGCCGGGATACCTGGCTGGGATACGACCATGCCTCCGGAGGATTAGTGCGCCTCCGAATTTCAGCGAAGGGAACAAGGTAGGGGGGCAACCTAGAAATTTATAAAGCCGCGACCAGTGGTCGCGGGGGACGGTAACCACCGGTCGCAGCTTTACGTTCCCTCCTGTAGAATCAACCCCCTGATGTCATTTGAAACTTACGAATCCCCCCTTGCCTCGCGCAATGCCAGCCCGGAAATGCTGCGGCTGTTTTCGCCGCAACACAAATTCGGCCTCTGGCGGCGCTTGTGGCTGGAACTCGCGCGGGCCGAGCGAGAGCTCGGCATTTCGCGCATCACTGAAGAAGCAATCGCGCAGATGTCCGCGAAGCTGGATGCAATCGATTTTGCCCGGGCCGCCGATTGGGAAAAACGCCTGCGCCACGACGTGATGGCCCACGTGCATACTTTTGAAGAATCTGCCCCCGCCGCCAAGGGCGTCATCCATCTTGGCGCAACCTCGCAATACGTCGTCGATAACGCCGATCTCATCATCATGCGCGATGGCATGAAGCTGCTGGCCGGTCGACTAGCCAACGCGATCGATGCCCTCGCGACGTTCGCGATTCAATGGAAGGATCAGCCCACGCTGGGCTACACCCACTATCAGCCGGCCCAGCTCACCACCGTCGGCAAGCGAGCAACCCTCTGGGCGCAGGATTTGGCGCTCGATCTGGAAGAGCTCGAATATCGAATTTCCAATCTCCGCTTCCGAGGCGTCAAGGGAACAACCGGCACGCAAGCGTCCTTCCTGACTTTATTCGACGGCGACCATCGCAAATGCGATGAACTCGATGCGAAAGTCACTCAGCAATTCGGATTTGAAAAATCGTACAACGTCACCGGGCAAACCTATCCACGAAAGGTCGATGCGACGATCGTTTCCAGTCTGGCCGGCGTTGCGGCGAGCGTGCATCGGTTCTGCAACGACATTCGTCTGCTCGCGGGAATGAAGCAGCTTGAAGAGCCCTTCGAGGCAGAGCAGGTTGGTTCGAGCGCGATGGCCTACAAGCGCAACCCGATGCGCTGCGAGCGGGCGACCGGGCTTTCACGGTTTATCATCAGCCTGGCCAGTTCGCCGCTGCAAACTGCCGCCGAGCAGTGGTTCGAGCGAACGCTGGATGATTCCTCAAACAAGCGGCTGTCGATCCCCGAAGCGTTTCTCGCGCTGGATGGATGCTTGCAAATCGTGATCAACGTCGCGCGCAGGCTGGTGGTTTATCCGAAGACAATCGAAGCGGCCGTCGCTTCAGAATTGCCCTTCATGGCCACCGAAGAAATCCTCATGGCCGGCGTTCGCGCGGGCGGCGATCGTCAAGAACTGCACGAATCCATCCGCCGCCACTCTCTCGCCGCCGCCGAGCAGGTAAAAATGCACGGCAAGCCAAATGATCTCATTGATCGCCTGAAATCCGATTCAGCGTTCGCAAAAGTAAATCTCGCGACAGTGCTCGATCCCATTCGATATGTCGGACGGGCGCCCCAGCAAACCGAGTCGTTCGTTCGCGACGTCGTGGAACCGATTCGCCAGCGATACCGTGCCTCCATTGGCCAATCGGTGACGTTAAAAGTGTAAAAAAACAAGCGTGGCCAGCAAAGCCGACCACGCCGTTCACTACTTAAATTCACATCAGCGCTTAACCGGGGTTATTGCTTCTTATCGGAGACACGATCCCAGGCATCGCGCGAGGCTTGCCTGACCTGTTCCCATTTAAGCTTCGATTTCCCTTTCACGCGATCCCACTCGCGGCTCATGTTGGATTCCGCCGAATCAAATTCCTTTTCAGGATTTTTTTGCTGGGATTCCCAGCCATATTGATACGCCGGGGCATAGTCTTCATAAACCGTGCCGGATTCCACATACGGACGAGACGTGTAATTCTCCCGCCAATATTCATGCTCGATCGTCGGGTTCACGCCTTCAGCCACACCCTTGCCGATCAATCCGCCGGCCACAGCGCCGATGGCCGCGCCAACTGCCGTTCCAACCGGGCCGGCCACACTGCCCGATGCCGCTCCCGCCGCTATCGCGCCGCCAATGCCCGCTGCACCACCCGCCGCCGCGCCAATGCCAGTCCCAACCGGGTGAGCGCCCGGCGCTTTGGTGATGGGGTCCGGGTTACGGGCAGGATCGTCAATTCGTCGATCGTCTTTCATCGCTAACTCCATTTCCGTCCGGCTGTTCCTGAAGTGGATCGCGACGCGAACGCTCGCGCCGCCGACCCACATGTATCTTTCGTATTAATTATCAATGTCTGCGGCCAAGCATGAATCCAACCAGGAGACCCACACCCGCGGCCACCAGAACCGATTCCATCGGCCGCGCCTGAACGAATTCGCCGGCCTCGTCGCACCACTCCGACGCCATATCCCGGCCATGCTCGTAAGATGAGTGCGCCATATCCGACGCCTTCTCATAAGTGTCCTCCATCATCTGTCCGGCACTGTTAAGCAGGTGGCTCACGGTGGATTCAGCCTGCCGAGCAGCCGGCCGTGGGCCATTGTGCGAGCCACTATGTTTCCGAGGAGAATGCGTGCTGTTTTTCATGATCATTCCTTTCGATTAACTCGATTATCAAGATCGCCCAAATCCGCGCCGACGATGAGAGGGCGATTTCCGCGTCATGCCATCCGGAAAAACCTGATGCGATCACGCATGTCCCCATCTCTGTAGCCGCGACGTCTGCGTCGCCTCCGTTCTCGATCAAAGATTGCAGGTGACGCGCAGCTAAGGGTTGCGTTCCGTACGCCGTACATGCGACTACCCCGTGAAATCACGGCCTGCGAAGAAAAGTCTCCACCCGAACCCCGCCGTCTTTGCTGATATGAACCGTGATCGCCCCGCATCGATTGGTGCGATACAGCGGCGTATCGCCGATCAAATGTTCAAAACGCTTCTGCTTGCCGGTGAGTGTGCGATCGTTGGAACTAAGAATCATCGATGGATGAACAGCACCGACAAAATCCGCGGTGGTCGTTTCACTGCTCCCATGATGCGGGGCGATCAAAACATCGGCGCGCAGCGCGTCGGGCCATTTCAAAAGTTCCTTTTCCGCAATCTCCTGAATATCGCCGGTGATCAGAATCGATCGCCCGGCATAACGAAGCTGCGCCACGCAGGCCGATTCATTGGAAGATAAATCGCCGCGGCTCACCGGCGGCCAGAGAATCTCAAGCTCCACGCCGTGATCCAGCGCAATATGCTCCCCCGGCAAAACCACCCGCGGCGCAATCTCCAGCGCATCAAACGTTTTCAACAGCGCCTCCGCCGGTGCCGTGGTTTGCGCATGTTCCCGAAATTCCGCATCGACCAGCACTTCGCGAACGCCATAAGCCTGCGCCACCGCGCCGGCCGCACTAATGTGGTCGTAATCCGAATGCGTCAGCAGCATCGTGTCAATCGAGGTATGCTGCGTCGCCCGAAGATAAGGGCTGATGCACTTGCCCAGCAGATCCGACATCGAGCTCGAGCCCGCATCCACCACTACGGTGCGACCGGCAGGGGTGTCGATCACCGCGCACTGCCCAGCGCCAAGCGCCAGCAACGTCAACTTCAATTCATCGGGCGCGATCGTGCTTCTAACCAAATGCAGCGGAAGAACAATCGCCATAGCGCAAGCGGCGACAGGACCGCAGCGCACCACCAAACGAAGTCGCGGCCTGGGCATCGGGATGAGCGTGAGGAGAAAAAGCCCATAAATGACGAACAGCGCCCACACCGGCATCGCGGGAATGGGAAAGTCACTCCCAGGCAGAAGCGCCAGCCACCCCAGCACATGCCGCATCGCTGCAATGGGCGTGGCCGCAAGAAGCGCCCACGTCGGCGAAAAGCTAGGCCACAGCATCGTCAACAAAACTTTCAGCAATCCACCCACCAGCGCCGTAAAGACAAACGGCGCAAGAACAATCCCCGCCACGATCGCCCACGGGTTGATCTGGTTAAAATGATAAATAATCAGCGGCATCGAGACAGCCCATGCAAGAATCGCGATGCAAAACGCGTCGAACAACCCGCCTCGGATGCGCCGCGCGATGCGCTGTCTGAGCGAGAGATTGCGATTGAGATTCGAAAACTCGTCTGTAACAAACCCGCGCATGAATTCGAGAAAGCGCCTGCTGAAAATCATCAGCGCCAGCACCGTCCCAAAGCTAAGCTGAAAGCCCGCGTTGTATAAATCCAGCGGGTGATAGATCAGCATGGCGAAGATGCTCACCGCCAGAAGCTGCATCGGATCGCGCGTACGCCGCAGAAGCAGGCCAACGCCGAAAAAGACGCAGAGCATCACCGACCGCATGATCGGCGGCGCGGGAAGGGTGATCACGCCATACAGAATCGTGAACCCCATGCCGATGCTGATCGACCAGCGCGGGCGAAGCCGCAGCAGCCGGCAGATGCCATAAACAAACGCGCCCAGCACCGCCACGTGCATCCCGCTGACGCTCAGATGATGGCTCGTGCCGGTTTTGCGAAATTGTTCCTGCACATCGCGAAGTTCCGGATCGCTGTCGCCCAGCAGCAGCGCCCGAAGCAACGCATAATCGAGCAACCGATCGCTGCTAAATCCCTCCGCCAAAAGCTGTCGCGAACGCTCCCGCAGCCAATCGAGCGGGCCAAGACGATTAGCATAAAGAATCGTGATATTCGCAGCCTGCGAAATGTGCAGCGAAGCCAGAATCCGCTGCTCGCGATAATACGCCGCCCAGTCAAACTGCCCCGGGTTCATCGCCACGCCCGGGCGCTCCAGCGTGCCCAGCACCTGCACGCGCTGGTTGATCGCCAATCGCGGATGCGGCTGGCTGATCTGCACCAGAATCTCCCCGCAGCAATCAACCCAGCCGTTCCATGTCTTCACGCGCTTCACCGTCGCCGTAACCACCTGCTTCGGCGGCAGCGGATGCGCGCTGAACGGATCGACCAGTATCCGTGGCTCATGATCGATCTGAAGCTCCAGCCACGCCAAACGCGGATCATCCGTCGCATAAGCGCCGATATGATTCGGCGGATAATAAAACGCTTCAATCTGCGCCGCCGCAACGCCGGCGCAAACAATCGCCCCCATCAGCATCGCGCAGCAAACCCGCGGCTGGCGAAACAAAATCACCCCAATCAATCCCAAAATCGCCAGCAGTGACAACCAAATTTGCGGATAACATGGAACGACCGAGTGCAGCGCAATCCCAACAATGAAGCACCCAACCACCACCATCGCCGGCCTGCGCGCAGATAAACCGACATAACTACGAGATGTCTCAGCTTGCCCCGGCATGGAAATGTGCCCCAAGAATACCCCACAAGCATTGCAACACAAAGAATTTTCTAAATTGAACGCCGCGAGTGATGGTCAAGTCCATGTTTAGCGACCCCGCTTGCGGGGTGTGCCCCGCCCCGCCCCCGACCAACCCCCCCCCAAAAAACCTGTTTCAAACCCATCGCAACAACAGACGCCGGTGTCTGAGGTACTCCGAAGAC
>DATAPK010000511.1:0-7495 GCA_036265245.1 Tepidisphaeraceae bacterium
GCCACCGCGCAGATGTTCGACAACGAGCAATTCAATCCCGCCGATCGACGCGTGCAGTTCGAGATCAACAAATTTCAATACGCCCAGTTTGAATTGCAGGAATCTCTGCGCACACAGTTGGGCATGCGCACAGATATTCCGTTGCATTGCGGCATTGCGAAGGAATCGATCGATCCGGTCGAGCAGAAACTGGCGTCTAATTTTCAACTTTTGCAGGCGATGGATAAGCTGAGCCTGTGCATCTGCTGCACCAGGCCGCCGTTTGCACTGATCGAGCCAATGCTGGATGGCCCCGGCGGGAGGCCAAGCCCACTTACGATAAGCCGGCCTGAGCCGCAAAAGCTGAAGATCCAACCCTGGCCGTTCGATGTCAGTGCCATTGGCGTTGAAATCCCGTATCGTGCGGTGCCCGCGGAGAAATTTGCGGATGAACAGAAGTTCCGCGAAGCTTATGCATCATCGAGCGTGCAGCAATTGGGCTGCTCGGTCGTGCCGGGATGAGGATTTATGCGAATAGTCATTGTGTGCGCTTTGTTGATGCTGGTGGGATGCCAGTCATACCAGACACGTGTTTACGATGTGTCGGTGAAGAATTATTCATCCGGGCCGATCACGATCTGGCTGACTAAGAGCGGCCCGCCTTATGAAGAAGGCTGGATGGCGCCGGAAGATATTGCAGTGGAATCGCCGAAAGAGGCGGATCGAATCATCGGCGGCGTGATTGTGCCGGCGGGCAAGACCGCCGACACCGGGCCAATTCAGGGGCGATTCGAGGCACCAACGCGCGCGATCCTGCGCGTGTATGGTGGGAAGCTGACTTTCGACCAATTGCTGGCCAGCTCGGAGCACGACAAAAATCGCGTGGATATCGGGCTGCACCCTGGCAAGAGTGAGCTGGTCGTCACCGGCACGCCCGATTACATCAGCGTTAAAAGCGGCAGCGATACGCCTTAAAGACTCATGTAGCCGCGACGCAGGTGTCGCCTCTTTTGTCCGAGCAATTGGCGACGCAGGTGTCGCAGCTACAAAATTTATGGCTTACGAGCAGCACATTCAATCCGGCAGCGCGATCGTCGCGCGGTGTGCCATCATCACCTTAAGCGATACGCGCGGCGAGGCAGACGACAAAAGCGGCAGCCGGATCAAATCGCTCTTGTCCAATCAAAAGCACGAAATCGCGTTCTATCAAATCCTGCCCGACGATCCTCAAAAGTTGGATTTACTTCTTTCGCAATTGATTGGACGCAACGATATCGACGCGATCTTGACCAACGGCGGCACGGGCGTGAGCAAAAGAGATCAAACCATCGAAGTGATCGAACGCCAACTCACCCTGCTGCTGCCCGGGTTCGGAGAATTGTTTCGTATGCTGAGTTACCAGCAAATCGGCAGCGGCGCGATGCTGAGCCGGGCGATTGGAGGGATCGCAAAAGACAAGCTGCTCTTCGCGATGCCGGGATCGACCAAGGCGGTGGAGCTGGCGATGACCCGGCTGATCCTGCCGGAACTGGGGCATTTGCTGGGCGAATTACGCAAGTGAATTACTGTCGCAGCGGAGTACCTTTGCCACTGACTTCGAGAATCTGAACGGACTGGAAAACGGCACTGCCCGGCCCGGCTTCCAGGCCCAGGGAAAGTCGGTGCGGCTGAACGTGACCGGTGGCCAACGCGAGATTTTTAAAATCGGTCTTCATTTCGCAGGTCAATTTTTCATCCATGTAGGCCTCGATTCCATCTTTTCGCACTTTGATCAAAGCAATGTGACGACGGTCGGGATAAATCCATTGCGCGCGCTCTCCGAGGACGCGTCGGCGCGTGCCCGAGACCACCGAAAAGAAGGTCGTGGCGTTGGCCCCGGCGGGAATGGTCCAATGGAATTGATGATCTCCGCCTCGGCAGATGAAACCCAGGCTCGTATCCGGGTCATGGCAGATAAACGAAACGCGCAGGTCATATTCCTCGGTCGGTTGGTAAGGCAGTTCAATGTGAGCGCCATTGGATGATGTGCCGTCAGGGGTGCGGGCAGTGAGATCGCCATCAGCCAGCGTCCATGAGCCCCCGAGCGAATCGGACGACGGATTCACCAGCTTCAGCAGATCCACCCACTGCTGCCCCTGTGGTTCGGTCGAGGCCTGCTGCGGACGGGTTGCTGAAGCCGGCGCTTTCGATGCGACAGGGATCGATGGCAATCGATCAGAAACCGGCGTCACCGTTGCTGCGTAAATCATCGTCGAATCACTTGTCACAATCCCGATAAAATCAGGGCCGATGTCGTTCAATTTTGGAACGCTCAATTCAGCATAGTCGGTCGTTATTTGAGAGATCAGCTTTCCATTGAGATAGGCCGAAACAGAATTCTTGCGCACTTTGACAACGGAAGTGTATTTCTGCCCGTTGACCAGCGCGGTACGAGCTTGCACGCCTGATCGATTTTGCTGGGCGAATGCACCTCCGATCAACTCAAACCCATCATATCGATTGAAATCCCGTCCCATGACCCACGAAAAACTCTTGCCGCCATACGACAACACCTGGCCGACGAGACGTTCGCCGCTTTGTCGTACGAATGTGACACTGAAGTCATATTCACCCTGAGGTCTGTAATGAAATCTCAAGCGCGCAACATCGTTTCCCTGAATATCAGAGTGAATTCCCTCGCTGGTGCGCTGCCAGGTTCCGCTGAGCGCATCATCGGGCAATTGCGTGCTTGCGAGCAAATCGATCGTGCCGCCGGGCTGGGTTGTGACGGGTGGAGCTGGTTTGGATGTCGAAACAGCGACGATCGGCGTCGCCTGCGTCATCGGGCGGGAATGCTTAAAAAACCACACGCCCGATCCAATCGCAAGCAGCAAGACGACCGCGGCGATGGGCCAGACGATCCAAGAACGCGACGGCTCGGCGGAAGAAACAACCGGCTGAATGGGTTTTGCGGCAGGCGAAGGTTTGTCGTTGAACAATCGCCTGACCGTGCTGACCAGCTTGGTAATGTGCTGATCCATCGGCCCATCGATCGCATCCAGCCAATGCGCGGCGGCGATGTAATACTGCATCTCTTTGCTCATCTCGGCCGCTTCGATGCGAAACGGAATGATGATCACGTTACGCGTCACCGCGCAATCCACTTCGCGAATCACCTGCGGCGAAGCATTCGCACTGGCGGAATAGACCAGCACCATAATCCGCGTGTCTTCGATTGCATCCAGAATGGCGCCAGCCCATTGCTTGCCGGGCAGGATGTCGCGCGGCGCGATCCAGCAGCGAATGCGCTTGGCCTCCATCGCGGCGCAAATCGCGTCGGCTACATTTTTATCCTTGGACGAATAACTGATGAAAACATCGTGATCGGGAATGGTGTCGCCTTGAACAATCAGCGATTGCTGGCACGCGTTGCATTTGGCGGTGCGACCCTGATGCTCATTCTTGAATCGCAGACGCACGCCGCAATGATTGCATGTGACGGCAATAGCCAAATGGTCATCTCCCTGATTTAACAGCCAAAGCACATACCTTCGCCGGAAATCTCCTTTACTTCAACCGAGAGCATGAAACGTGATAGAAATTGGGACAACAAAACAAAGCCCGACCATTCAGGGCCGGGGCATCTTAGCGCATAAAAAAACCCGACCCCCAAAGGGGCCGGGCTTGGAAAGGTCAGTTCTCAATTCGCGGAAGACTTCATTCTCTCCGTCGCAAACCGCCGCCAGCGCGTTGGAGTCAAACCGGTCGCCTGCTTAAAGCGGCTGGTAAAGTGGCTCTGATGCGCAAAGCCGCACGCCTTGGCGATGTCCGCCAACTCCACCTCGCGCGAAAGCAGTTGCTTCTTCGCCTGGTCGATCTGGCAATCAAGCAAAAAATGCTTTGGCGTGATGCCTAAAAGCTCGGTAAAGCGGCGATGGAAATGGAATGGGCTGAGATGCACCTGCTTGGCGATCTCGCCGAGCGTGGGGCCGCGATGAAATTCCTGTTCCATGAATCGGATCGCCGGGATCAGGCGAGAGAGTTCATTGTCCGCCTGGAAATCCGCCGCACGAAGCGCGCTCCAGTCGTGAATGTTGGGCTGCAGGCAGAAGAAGATAAACGGCCCGCTGCCCAGACCCGGATAGTCGCGATGAATGACGACGCGGAAAACCCACAAATCGCCGTGCGAGTCGGGCAGCGGCGTGCGATCGCCGGCGCTGGCGTCGCCGTTGAGATGCTCAAGCTGGTGGCGGGCCACCTGCAACATCTGTTGACGCAAACGCTCATCGAGAACTTTCGGATCAGCTCCGACCGGCAGCGGACGAATTTGTTTATCAAAAACAAAAGTGTGCATGCCATCAAAACGCTTGAGGCTCTCTGTCTCAACCGACGTCCTCGCTCGACGCGAAGCGCGCGTCTGCGCGATGGCTGCATCAAGCTTGCGGGCCACCCCGCTGAGCAAAGCCAATTCATCATTCGTAAACGCGCCCTGCTCGGCGGTTCGGTAAAGATGAATCGCGCCGGGATATCCCTCGAACACCGGCGCCGTCAACGGCGCCGCAGCGGCGTAACGAAAACGATTGGGCACAAGGAAATCGCTGAAGAATCGGGAGGACTCCAATTCGCCCGCGTTCCAGCAATCGGCGGCGCGCACCGCGCGGCCCTTCTCAATCGCGCCCCACGTCAGCCGATCCTGGGCATGCGCTTCCTTGGCATACGTCCGAACGATCTGGTCCGGCAGACGCTGCGGCTGGGCAATTTGCAGTGTTCCGCGAGGCAAAGTCGTGACAATCAACGCCTCGGTCATGGGAATTTGCGAACGGATCTGTTCGAAAATCTGGGAATAACCCAGGTTTTCCCCTTTCGCTGATTTTAAAAAGGGATCTGCCTCGGTCGAGGCCCGGCTGAATGAGTGTTTTGTCATAAGGTGCATACAAGTACTACGGTAAACTGACTATCGGGTCGTGAATGTAATATAGAGGAGGATTGTTAGGGTGGGCAACCAAAAAACTCAAGGTACTAAAAAAGAAATGGCAACCTTCCGACACATATTCTTTAATAAATGTGATGCCCCTAACGCTCGACTACGGATAAATGTGGTTTCCATGCCACACGCATAACGCCGATCGTGGGAATTTGTTGTCTTCACGCAACATCCGACATAACCACCCGCCGCTTTCACGTTGAAAACGCCGCCCATCGCTCGTGGCACGTCCGTTGATCTTCTTGGGCAAGGAGATCGATATGAGTTTTCTTCGCAACCCGCTCTTCTGGGACAAAAAAATCCGCATCGCCATTCTGACGCTGGCGACGTTCATCGCCCTCTGCTAACCGCCCGTCTTTTTCGTATCCTTGGCGCGGGGGCTGATTCCGAAGATGTGAAACTGGTGGGAAACAGGCTCAAATCCGTGCTCTTTACAAATCTGGTCTCGCAACGCGCGTAGCTTTTCACTGTTGAATTCAATCACCTCGCCGGTCTCCACGCAGATCAGATAGTCGTTCATTTCGCGGCCGGCGATCACCTGATAGTACGACTGCTTGTTGTCGAAAAAGACCTGCTTCAGCACGCCGGCATCCTGCAGATGTGCAAGCGTCCGATAAACCGTCGCCCGGCTGACGCGATGGCCCAACTGCTTCAAATCATCCACCAACTGCTCCGCTTCAAACAATCCATCCTTGCGCAGGACGGCGTCCAGCATCATCGCCCGCTCGGGCGTGAACTTCAGCTTCTCGCCGTGCAGATATCGCCGGAAGATCGCGCAGACCGGCTCGTAAGGCGCGTGCGGCGGTTTGTTGGCCAGGTGAGACTTGGGAATGTTCGGGAGGATGTGGGGCGTGGCCGAGCTCATAATCCGAATTGTATCACGAGCATATGACGAATGTCTTGTGACGCCTCGCGTGTGGCAAACCGTGGCAAACATTTTACATGTAATTTATCCCGTCGAGAAGCTGACGCCGCCGCGCGAAATCGTCCAAATATGATACCGTCATGCTACAATCCGCCCGCGCATGTCGTTTCACCTGGGCAAGCCTATTCTCGTTATGATCGCGGCGGCGATCGTTGGCGCATTGGTGGTGGCGGTCAGACCTTCCCCAAGGAAGACCGACACGGTCCTTTGGATCTTCGCCGAATCGCACCAGCACGCCTACAGCGGCGATCCCAAGCTCGCCGGCGATCCACCCGCAATCCAATATTCCAACAACACCGGTAAAAGCCTCGATGTCGTGCTGATGAATCAGCGTGCCGAGGATGTCCGGCTGGTTTCGATTTTTAACACGCACGGCCGAGGGCAAACCGTGCCCGATGCCGTGGAAGTGGAAATCAGCAAGATCGGCAAATTCTTCCGCCCGCCGGTGTCCGACATCGGCTTTCTACCCCTCAATGATTTCCTGAAACAGAGCGGCTATTACGATCAGATCGTGAAAGCGCGCTTTGCGCCCTGGTCAAAGGATGGCGTGATCTTCGGCGTGCCTCACGATCTGCACCCCAGCGGAATCACCTACCGAAAAGATCTTTACGACCAGGCCGGTGTCGATCTGGCCGCCGCGAAAACCTGGCGGGAGTTCCAACAAGACTGCCTCAAGTTTCGACGCTACTGGCTCGCCCAAGGCAGGCCCCGCTGGGCCATCGGATTGTCGCGCAGTTCTTCCGACAACATCACCATGCTTCTTCAGCAGCGCGACATCAATCTCGTCGATGACCACAATCGCATTTTTATCAACGACCCCAGGGTGGCCGACACCATCCGCGTCTATTGCGACATGGTCGCCGGCAAAGAACCGGCCGGCACCGATTTCAGCCCCGCGCCAGGCGGCAACTATGGCGACCTCGCCAACGGCGACGTCTGCGCCATGCTCACGCCCGATTGGATGGTCGGATACATCAAGATTTATCGCCCCGATGTCGCTGGAAAAATCGCCATGATGCCCCTGCCGCTCTTCGATCCCACCGACCACCCCACCGCAAGCTGGGGCGGAACCATGATCGGCATCCCACGCGATTGCAAAGACCCGCAAGCCTCCTGGAAGCTGATCGAATCGATTTATTTCAGCCACGATTCCATCAGCTACCAGCGGCAACTCGACCAGATTCTTCCGCCTCTCCGAAAATTCTGGAAGGATGACATCTATCAGCATGGCGATCCGTTTTTTATGAACTCGCAAAACGTGAATCAGCTTTTCATCCAGTTGGCCGACCAATTGCCCGTGCGATATATGACGCCTTATACGATTCTCGCCCAGCAGTTGGTGGCGGATGTGCAAAACAAAACCGTCAACCGCATCGACGCCGGCCAAACTGAAAATCTGGATCAGGATATCCAGCACTGGCTGGATGATTCGGCCAAGACTCTGGATGGATGGATTAAATTCGGAACGTTTGAAGATTAAAACCGCACACTCCTTCTCCTTGCGCAAGGAAAGGGATGAGGGTGCCTTTTGGAATTTCAGATTTGGAATTAAAAACAGGAACAACCCTCTCCGCCGCCCTTCCCCCAAGTACCGGGAGTTCGATGCGCGAAAAGCTCTGGGCGTTTCA
>DATAPK010000512.1:0-1534 GCA_036265245.1 Tepidisphaeraceae bacterium
TTCAAATCGCTCCGCGCCCTCGGCATTCAGCTTCCGCCATTTTACGCCCGCCGCCACAAGCACCGTTCGGGCGCGAAGCTTGTTCCCGCAGTCGAGGTGCAACAGGTGAAAATCGCCGGGCGTGGAAGCAGGGTCGATCCGTTCGACAGCGACCGGCGCGACCATTCTCGCGCCGAATTTGAGCATTTGCAAAACGCTGCGCGTCGCCAGATCGGCGCCGGATAATCCGCTGGGAAAGCCGATAAAGTTTTCGATCTTGGAAGACCCGCCTGCCTGGCCGCCCGGGCCAAGACGATCCAAAACAACCGTGGAAACTCCTTCCGAAGCCGCATAAACCGCCGCCGTCATTCCCGCTGGCCCCGCGCCGACGATGGCAAGATCCACCGAATCGGTCGGACAATGTCGCCACACCCCCGCGCCTTGCGCGAGCTCGCGAAGATTCGGATTGATCAGACGCTCGCCGTTGCCAAATTCAATCACGGGCGATTTTTTAGGCGACCCCCAGCTTTTCATCAATGCTTTCCCCTGATCCGACTCCGAGTCATACCACGTGAACGGAACGAAATTCTTGAAGAGAAATTCACGAACCAGCATCGTGTCGCGGCATTTGCCCGGCCCAACGATCTTCATTCCCAGCACACCCGCTTGCGTGAGCATCCGCCGGCGCTCCTGGGCGGCTAGCAACAGTTTTTCGCTGAGCTGTGGCACTTTGCTCAGCAATTCTCGCAATCGCGCACTGGGCAGACGAATTACATGCGTCCGCCCACGCGCAATGGCATTCACAATCACGGGCCTGCCGGTAAGCAAATCGATATCGCCCGCAAATTGCCCCGGGCCGTGCATTACAACGTGACGATTTCCGTCGGCAGGGTTCAAAATCTCAATCTCCCCCGATTCGACGACGAATAAATCCAGATCAGCATCTCCCGCGCGGAATACGGTTTCGCCATCTTCGTAAGTGTGGCAAACGGCCATCGGCTTAAGTGCCGCCAAATCACTTTTGTCGAGTTTTGGAAACGCAATCGGATTCGAAGATGTCACTGATTCTTCCGGCATGGGGATATTGTAGGCAAGCGGCTTTGCCGATCACCAGTTGGCAGGCTCAAACTCTTTTTTTATTGCGGGCCCACACGATGTGTTCGCATCTGCAAACCATAAACTTCAGTGCGCGCCGTGATGAAGAGCAGATGCCCATATTGCCCGCCAAAGCAGCTATTGGCTGCGTGAACCGGGATGGTTTCGATTAATTTCCCCTGCTTATCGATGATCTGCAGGCCGCCGTTAGCGCTAGTATACACATTCCCGTCGCTATCGATCGTCATGCCGTCCGATCCAAACTTGCAAAAAAGTTTTTTGTCCGCCAGCGAGTCATCCGATTTGATCGTGTAAGAAAAAGTCTGCCCGGCTTTGATGTCTGAAACATAAAGCGTCTTCCCATCCGGCGTCCCGATGATGCCGTTGGGCTGCTGAAAATCACTGATCACCCGCTTCAACGTTTTGCGATCCGGCGTCAGGTAATAAACACCCTGCACAT
>DATAPK010000513.1:0-2736 GCA_036265245.1 Tepidisphaeraceae bacterium
ACTCGTCAGTTTGCATGGATCGGCGCGCTCGCCTTTTCAGGAATCACGGCGGCTCTGATTCTTCGAACGAATTGGCATGGCACGAAACTGATGCTCTTCGATGTTCTCTACGGCGCGGCGGCCACCTTCATCATCATCCATTGCGCTGCGCGCCGGAGCAGTTTCCTTCGCATCGGATTGGAGTCGCGCGTTGTGATGCTTCTTGGGGCGATCTCATATAGCCTCTATCTGATGCACACGCCGGTCCTTATGCTCGTGCACCAGTGGACGCAAGCGTGGCACTCCAGTGCACCGGCAGTTCTGATGATCATGCTGCTCGTCGGCGTCCCTGCGGCCATCATCGCGTGCAGCATCTTTTACTGGATCTTCGAGCGACCGTTCCTGAATGTCCGCGCAAAACTTGGCAGCGTCGCCGCCAAAGCGCAATTGATCGATCCCCAACTCCAACCGGCATAATCTTGTCCAACCAAAACGTGGCAATTTCCGTCCGCTCTTTGAGCAAGGCTTATACGATCGCTCACAACATCGAGCGATGCAGCACGCTGGCCGAAACGCTGCTGGCCAGACTTAAAAATCCGCTGGCGCGCCCGACCAAAGAAACCTTCTATGCTTTGAAAGATGTCTCGCTGAATGTGAATAAAGGCGAAGTGGTCGGCATCATTGGCCGAAATGGCGCAGGCAAAAGCACGCTGCTCAAAATCCTCAGCCGAATCACCGAACCCACTTCCGGCGAGATTGACGTTTATGGGCGAATTGGCAGCCTGCTGGAAGTCGGCACCGGCTTTCATCCCGAACTGACCGGCCGGGAAAACATCTTTCTTAACGGCGCGATCCTGGGCATGACCAAGAATGAAATCCGCACCCATTTCGATGCCATCGTCGAATTTGCCGAAGTGGAAAAATTCATCGATACGCCGGTCAAACGATACAGCAGCGGCATGTATGTCCGCCTCGCCTTTGCGGTCGCGGCGCACTTGAATCCCGAGATCCTGATCGTCGATGAAGTGCTCGCGGTCGGCGATGCCAATTTCCAGAAGAAATGTCTTGGCAAGATGAAAGATGTCTCCCGCGACGAAGGCCGAACCGTGCTGTTTGTCAGCCATAACATGGGCGCGATTGCACAGCTTTGCGATACGGTCCTTGTGATGGACAAAGGCAGGCTGATCGAAGTTTCCAATGACGTTCGAGGCGCAATCGCCCGTTATCTGGCGCGCGACTCAGTCACCGAATCGAGTTTTGAATGGCGCAATCCTGGCGGAATTCTCGATAATCCGTGGTTTCGGCCTTCGCGCTTTTATATTGGTGATGAGCGCGGCCGAGTTGTTACCACCGCCGTCTGTAACGATGCCGACACGTACGTCTATATCGAAGGGGAAGTGGATCAGGAAGAAATCGCCATACAAGTCGGCTACGGCGCCTATGACGGGGACGAACTGCTCTACTGGAGCACCACAACCGACGTGCCTGAAAGCGATTGGCCGCGCCTGAGTCGAGGCAGGCACATTTTGCGATCGGCGATTCCAAAACGCACGCTCAATGAAGGCCGCTATCGATTGGATCTGATGATCGCGCTTTATCACCGGTCATGGATCAGTTGCCCGGGCGCGGGCGTGCCTTCAATCGAGTTGTCGATCCACGGAGGTTTAAGCGACTCGCCATATTGGATGGATCACCGGCCGGGGATTCTGGCTCCCGTCTGTAAGTGGTCTCTGGAATCATCCACGTCGATCGAAAGCGAAGTGGTCGAAGCGCGCGTGGCTTCGAAGTAACGAGGTAGGTCTATGGGCAGCGTACGATTTGGTGCACCAAGGGATTTGATTCGCTGGATGAAGGATGCGTTTGTAGTGGAAACCTTCGTTGAAACCGGCACGAATCATGCCGAAACCGCAGTCTGGGCCGCCGGCGTTTTTCCGAATGTCATCACCGTTGAAGGCCAGAAAACGCTTTACGACGAAAACGTCGCGCGTCATGGCCATCACAAAAATATCAGCTTCCTCCTTGGCGATACGCGCCAGCACATTGGCACGCTGGCTAAATCGCTCAACCATCCCGCGATTTTCTGGCTCGACGCCCACTGGTGCGGCGGCGAAACATTTGGCGTCTCATCTGAATGCCCCGTTCTGGAAGAAATTGAAGCGCTGAACAACAGCACCATCCCTCATTTTATATTGATCGACGATGCCCGCCTTTTCACTGCCCCGCCGCCGCCACCTCATGCCGCGAACCAGTGGCCGGACATCAGTACAATTTGCAAGCTGCTCGGCGTCCATAATTCAAACCGTTACGTCGCAATTATGGAAGATGTAATTGTCGCTGTGCCCAATTCGTCCAAACACCAATTCGTCGAATATCTTCGTCGGCCCGTCGCACAAGAATCTGTGCCTGCGCCCGTTGATCGTCGGAGCAAACTCCGCCGCGGGCTCGGTCGAATCAAACGTGCGCTTTCCTAAAGGCAATCGCAAGAGGTCCAGTTTGTCGGTTCTTCGTTCAATCAAATCTGCGGCGAAAACGAAATTGCGTGATCGGGACGCATGGCGCGCCTATCGAGAACGCTACCGCCAGTTCGTCGCAGGCAACGACGGCCGGTTCTGTGTAAAATGGGAGGACCGATACCCCTGCCTGCCCGGCGATCCTTCCAACAACTTGCCCCCTGCCGATTATCTCCTCCATGCAGGCTGGGGCGCGCGAAAACTGTTTGCATTGAATCCGGCCAGCCACATCGACGTCTCGTCCATC
>DATAPK010000514.1:0-3473 GCA_036265245.1 Tepidisphaeraceae bacterium
AATGACGAAATCCGAAACAAACAGTCGCCTTTCATTCGTCATTCGGATTTCGTCATTCATTCGACATTCTGGTTTCGTCATTCGGATTTCAACGAAAAAAGCTCCAAAGCGCGGTTAAGCACTTTGGAGCTTTCTTTTTGGAGCTTCCTTGCAATGCTGCGGGTTTTGCAACCCGGCAGACTTAGAACGCGTAGATCAGATCGCCGCCGACGGTGTATTGATTCTTGTCACCACCATCGTTGAAGATCTCATTGTTTGCGTGATCCCACCGGATTTCCGGGCGGAACAAGAGGCCCGAAGCCCACTGATTATCCGGGAACGGCGTGATGGCCAGGCCGGCAGTCAACTCAGTGACAGCCGTATCCAGGCCACGGGCGCCGTCGTCGTCGTTGAAGTATTCAGCACGCACGTTGAACGTGAAGTGCGAATCGAACTTCTGCGAGACGTAGACGGCCGCGCCCCACCAGTCGGCGGTGCCGGCTTTGCCGTCGAAACCGACGTCATTGCCCTGGCGAGAGCCGTAACCGTAATCGGCGTTCAAGCCAATCTTGGTGTTGTCGCCGAGCTGATACGTTGCGATCACGTCAATGACCGAACGGTAGTGGCTCGAATCGCTGTCCTGTTCAGGACCGCAGATCGCGCTGACGATGATGTTGAACTTATCGCTGACCGCCCAGCTCAACTGGCCGATGCCGTCAACCGAGCCGTTGTTGTCCTTGGAGGTCTGCTCCCAGCCGCGGGTCATTCCGAGGGTAAGGGCGATATCCTTGGTCAGGTTGTACTTGCCGATCACGCCCGTGTTGGTGAACGGGATGGCAAATCCAAACATATAGCTGTGTGAATACAGCGGGTTGCCGGTCGGATTGATGGTTTCATATCCGAGCAGCGTGACGAACTTACCAGCGGTGATGGTCAGGCCGGTGCCGACCGGGATCGCCAACTGAACATTCGCCTGCACGAGGTCGAACTGTTCGTTGGGGCCTGGCTGCAAGCCGACGTTGGCATTGTTGGGGCCATAGAAGTTCAGGCCGTTGGAGTGGATCAGGCGGGCATCGGAGCCGTAGATCCATTCAACCATGAAACCGATGTCGAACTTACCCTTGGTGGCATCGACGCTTCGGGAGATCTGGAGATCAGCCTGGGAGAATTGTTTGTCCTGATCCTCAAAATCGAAGACCCGGCCGACATTCGTGTGATTGTCGGGGGTGTCGAAGTTGTAGGTCCAGGCGCCTTCGACGAAGCCGGTGATGTTGATTCCGGCATCTTCGAGAGGATGGCCAACGCCGACGCCTTCGAGGACAGCCATGAGAGGCTTCGACGGAGGGGGTGTTGTGGCCGCATCGGCGAGAACCGGGGTCAGCGACAGATTAGCCGCTGGCGTGGGTTCATCAGCCCGAACGAACCGAGTGGTGGCCAAAGCCGCAGCTACGGCCAGACCGAGACAAGCAGAACGACGCAACATGGAAACTCCTTCCAAAAAGAGATTGACATAGACAGCCCGCGTACCCTACACCCGCCTCCACAAACGCGGTGCCATCGATTGCCTTATCGGAGGAGGCGTCCAATTCGCTTGCAAAAATCTACTTCCCGCGCCTTATAGGACGCTTAACGCCTACGCAGGCAGGGCAAGAAATGATGAGTTTACTGGCAACGGCGCAAAAGTGAAGTTCAGGGCGTCTCAATAAACAGGTATCGCTATAATTGGGTTAGCTTAGTGGAAACGAATCATGACGATGGTATGGCAACAACCTCTTCCTCCGATTTATAACCAATTGTCAGATCCAGAGTTGCGCTTGCGCATCGAGGCCGCCAAGGCGACGCTTGAGAAGCGGTTGGTCATCCTTGGGCATCACTACCAACAGGATGTGATAATCGATTTCTCGGACTTTGTTGGAGATAGTTTTGAACTTTCTCAGAAAGCAGCCAGGTCTGACGCTGACTTTGTCGTTTTCTGCGGCGTGCATTTCATGGCTGAATCAGCCGATATTCTCACCCGTCCGGAGGTCGGGGTGATCCTCCCTGACCTCGGCGCCGGCTGCTCGATGGCGGATATGGCAAACCTCGATCAAACGCTGGATTGCTGGGAGCAGCTTACACAAGCCTGCCCGGATCAACTGATCGTCCCCATCACGTATATGAACAGCTCGGCTGCGATCAAAGCCTTTGTTGGAGAGCATGGCGGGGCGGTCTGCACGAGCTCGAACTGCAGAAACGTGCTGGAATGGGCGTTAAAAAGGACTGAGGACTCAGGACTGAGGACTGAGTCAAAAACAAATCAATCTTCTTCACTCAGTCCTCAGTCCTCAGTCCTCAGTCCCAAGAAGGTCAAGATTCTCTTCTTCCCCGACCAGCACCTTGGCCGGAATACGGCCCATGCGATGGGGTATCCCTTGGATCGCATGGTCGTTTGGGATCCTCGCGAAGATTTAGGCGGGAATAGCGAGCGGGATCTACAAAACGCGGATTTTGTGCTTTGGAAGGGGCATTGCTCGGTGCACCAGCTTTTTCGGCCGGAACATATCGATGAAGTGCGGGCCAAATATCCGGAGATGAAGGTAATCGTGCACCCGGAGTGCCGGTTTGAGGTCGTGCAGAAGGCTGATCTTGCGGGCAGCACGGCGTATATCGTGAAGCAAATCGAATCCGCCCCGCCCGGCAGCCAGTGGGCGGTCGGCACGGAAGTGCATTTGATCAATCGCCTGGCCCGTCAGCATCCGGAACAGAAGATTGTCGTTCTGAGCGATTGCCAGTGCCTCTGCACGACGATGTATCGAATCGATCTGCCGCACCTTTGCTGGGTGTTGGAGAATCTGGTCGAAGGCAAAGTGGTGAATCAGATCAAGGTGGATGAGCAGACACGCAAATGGGCACTGGTGGCGTTGGAACGGATGCTGGCGATCAAGGGGACGGGGAATCCGATTGGGAAGAAGCAGCCGGTGGGGACGACGGTGGATTAGTCCAAAAGCATCAACACATTCTTTTCTATATGAACTTTGTGTGTGTCCATGAGGTCGGCCATAAATTGGCACAGATGTTAAATCAGGGCATGGCTGCAAGGCAAACGACGCGTAACATTGCGCTGGCTCCGCACTTTCATAAATACGTTCAAAACAAGATTGAGTCCGGGCGCTATCAATCCGCCAGCGAGGTGGTTCGTGAAAGTCTTCGCATCATGGAACAGCATGAGTTGGAGCCGCGGGAGGCGATATCCGATGTCCGCGAAAAAATACGGGCCGGTTATGACCAGGTTCGGCGAGGAGAAACGCTTGATCCTAATGAGGTATTCGCCGAGATTAAGTCGATGAGCAAAGGGGCTCGCAAAGCTGCAAAGAAGCCGAAATGAGACGGCTTGATCGAATCTCCCGGGAAGCCAGGACCGATTTATTGCAAACCTGGAACTATCTGCGGCTACGACCTCCGCGCCGCCCCCACCCCATGCCCCGAATGCGGCCACCAACCCTGGAACACCCCTT
>DATAPK010000515.1:0-7627 GCA_036265245.1 Tepidisphaeraceae bacterium
GACATCTGTCTGCACCGGCGCGTTTTTACTGGAGCGAGCCAGGCTGCTCGATGGAAAGCGGGCCACAACGTATTGGGGCGCATTGGATGAATTCCGCGCCTTGGGCACGGCGATCGTCACTCCCATGCGATATGTCGATGAGGGAACTGTAATCACCGCCTCGGGAATCTCGGCCGGCATTGATATGTCGCTATACATCATCGGGCGTTTGTGGAGCGTGGAACTGGCGCGCAAGGTGCAAAAGGGGATCGAATATTTCCCTGAACCACCTTATTCAAATGTGCCGATTGAGTAGGGATTGCGATGCACTCGAAACTTCCACCGCGAAATCGTCTTGCGAAGGTGTTGCCCGAAGAATGGCGGGAATTTCTGGTTGCGCATGGTGCGCCGCGGCGCAAATATACGGCCGTCTGTAAAGCAACCATCGCTGGCGGACGTGTCGTTGAAGACATGATCATCGAAGAAGGGTGGATTATCGCGCTGGATCGCAACGGTCTGGGCGGCACGTTCGAGCAGCGAATCGATTTCGATCCGCGATTGATCATCGAGCTTGAGATCAGGCAGATTGTGTGAAATCCAAGCGAAAAATCAGGATGGTTTTTCGACGGCTTTGCGAAGCTGCTCATAAAGCTCGTCTGGGTTCGCAGAGCCGATCACATAGGCGCGGCCGTCTAGCTTCACGCGAACATTCATTGCGCCGGTCATGAATTCGGTCATGTCGAGATGTATTTTCAATACGCTGCGGTAATTGTAGTTTTTCACTTCTTCAATACCGCGCACGTCTATCAGGCGGATCGTGCGTCTCCACAGGATGAAGCTGGCGAATAATAGACGGATTTGCAATTCGGCCGGCTCCAGCACGGTGATCGCGCGAAGGCGAGACAGGAAGATTGGCAGCGATACGAAAATCAGAACAGCGACGAGCCACGCGATGCGTGCGAACTGTGGAATCCTGTACCAAAAGACGAAAGCAAGAGATCCTTCGAACGCGGCGAGAAGGAAAAGGCTGACTGCGAGGAAAGTGAGCGCTCTCGGCCACCAGTTTTTGACGAGGCGGTCTTCAAGGAAAAGTGGCTGAACGTAGTTCAGCGACAGTGGGATTGGTTTTGGCTCATCCACCGGTTCGTCGCGGCACGCCGGTACGGTTGACGTCGGCGCCGAAGGTTTGGTTGTGGCCGACCTGCTTGTTGCCGCCGAACGGAGCGTTGGATTTCTTGCCGTCGGCCGGGCCGGATTTGTTGAGCAGGCTGTCCAGGCCGCTGAGATGGGGCTTGGAGAGGCCTTGCTTCATATTTTTGAAAGAGCCGCTTTCGGGGGAGGCTCCGCTGCCGCTGGTGGCGGATTTATGTCCCGCGACGAGCAGGCGTGCGGCGTTTTGGGCGGCCAGGGTGGTGTCCACCATGGATGAGCCCGATGAAGGGGCCGCCTTCTTCTTTGCGGGGGCTTTCTTTGGGGTTTTCGGTTCAGACGTTTCAGACTTCTTTGCTTTCGCCATCAGATTAAATCCTGTAAGGACGCCGATTGTAGCGTCGGATTGTCTGTGGGCAATGATGGGTCGGTAGGCAATGACGGATCGGTGGGGGACGACGGATCAGTCGGTGATGTTGGATCGGTAGGAGGGGGCGGCGGCGGTGGGGGAGGAGAAGGGGGTGTTAAGTTCCAGGTGACTTGGTCGGTGGTTGTGGTTTCGCCGGAGACGGGCACGGCCTGGATTAAGTTATTCCCAGCGGCCAGTGTCATGCCTGCCCAGACAAATACATGATTGGCCGAGCTGATTTTCCCTTCCGATTGGCCATTCACAAAAAGCTCAACCGTCGCGCAATTCGAGTAAATCTTGATATCCGTCGCCGCATCGGTGCGCTGCGTCCAGCGGCGGCTGGTGATGTAAACGAAAGGCGATTTCGACCATTGGGCTTTGTAATAATAGAACGCGTCTTTTTTGGTCGTGCGATCGTAGGTGACCAGGCCCTTGTCGTTGATGCCGGGTGTGCCGCCTTCGCTGCGGAGGTCGGAGGCGAAATCGAACATGCCCCAGATGGCTTTCACCCAGATATAAGGCCTGGCAGCAAGTTGAGGCCATAATTGTTCGTGAATCAGATCCTGATCTTCTTCCGGGTGCCACTGGCCGGTGGTCACGATGTTGGAAGGGTTCGCTTCGTGCTGAGTGACATTCGCGCCGGCGCCATATTCACTGACGGCGATTGCAATATTCGGGTGGGCCTTATGGAATGAATCGGCCCAGGTGCCCATATCGCTGGTCAGCCCACCATACCACCCATAATACCGATTGCTGCCGACCGTGTCCGTGAGAGTCATCAGCTTCGAGTTGTCGCCATTTGTTGGATACGTTGCGGCCGTGGTCGGACGAGTGGGATCTTCCGTGTGGGCCAGCGTGTTCAATTGGCTGACAACGGTAAAGCTGGTGTTGGTGCTGGGGATTTCGTTGAACAGGCTCCAGAAGAAAACGGATGGATGGTTGTAATTCTGCCGGATCATCTCGATCAACTGCTGCTTAATGTTGTTGACGAATCCGGTGGCGGTTGAAGCTGAATTCACCAGCGGAAGCTCGCTCCAAGTGACCAGGCCGGCGTGATCGAGCAAATCGTAGCTGTATTGATCGAATTGATAGTGCGCCAGCCGAACAAAAGTCGCGCCGAGATCCTGCACCAATGAAATATCCTGCGCGCGATCGGCGTCCGAAATAGCCCATCCCTTGCCTGCGCGATCCTGATCGATTGAAACGCCATGCAAATCGTAAGGCTTGCCGTTGAGGATAAATCCTTTGTTGGGATCGACCTTGAAATATCGCAGCCCGAGTGGCTGGATCATTCGATCAACCACTTTGCCGGCGCTGCGAACGATCGTGTAGACGGAGTAGACATACGGGTCGGCCAATCCATTCCACAAATGCGGGTTGGTGATTGAAATCGATTGTGCCAGTGTCGAGCTGATCCTGGTCGCGATGGTTTTGCTGGATGAAATCGAGGTGACAAGCGAGCCGGCCGCGTTGACGATGTCGGTTTCAACCGAAAAGCTGGCGCTGGCGGTGCTGTCGTTGCGCAAAAGCGTCCGGATGCCGACCGTCGCCTTTTGTGCAGAAACATTGGTGGGCGTGAGATATACGCCGGGCGAGCCATAATCGAGCAAACCGATGTGGGTGAGGTTTGTGGCGATCAGCGAGACATCGCGATAGATGCCGCCGTCCATGTTGAAGTCGCCCGAAAGAGGGGCGACGTTCGGATCATACGCATTACTGACTTTCACCGCGAAAGTGTTGTCCGCACCGACTTTAGCCAGTGAGGTGATGTCGAAATCAAACCCCGCAAACCCGCCAGAATGAGCGCCGACCTGAGTTCCATTGATGTAAACGGTTGTATCGATGTCCGAGCCGTCAAAGCGGATGAAAATCCGCTTGCCGGCCATGGAAGTGGGGATGGTGAAATGCTTTCGATACCACCCAATGCCGCGATAGTAATTGCTGCCCCCGTCCTGGCCGTCGAGGTTGTTCCAGGTATGGGGCAGGCTGATGGACAACCAGGCGGCGTCGTTGAAGGTTTTGGCGCCGGCGCCGGAGGGGTTGGATTTCGTGAATTTCCAGCCAGGATCAAGGTTTACGGTGATGCGCGGGTCGACCGGCGGGGCAAAAACCGCAGGGGTCGAACTCAACAACATCCGCGACTCCAGCGGATCAAAAAATACAGATTGCCCCATGCAAAATCGATTTTACTGTTGACTGTAAAAATAGCGAGGCCATTATTTACATATGGCCGACGAAGATCCCAATGCGATTGACTTCGGCGAACCCGCCCAGTTTTCGGATGAGCCCACTTGGGATTCCGACGACCCTCGCCGCCGAAGAGATCAGTTCGCGCCTCCCATGGAGCCGTGCGAATGTTACTGCCTGCATTGCCACCGCACTTTCATGAGCGATGAAATCTGGTTTCAGCGCGTCATCGGCGATAAGAACGGCTTTGAAGGGTTCTGGATGTGCCCCACCCCGAACTGCGGCGGAGCGGGTTTCACCTTCGACATTTTTCCCACTGACCCCAACCATCCCGCCAACGCCGGCTGGTATGACGACGAGGATGATTTTGAAGACGATGAGTTCGGCGATCTCCCCACCGATGAGATCGAGCCCGAATCCGACGTGGCCGACTGGGACCCGGATGAGCCAATGTACAAGGCGATGGATGGCCAGGAGGACGACATCGAAGGGGAGGAATGGAAATTCGGCCTGGAGCCCGGCGAGCGGCTGGATGATTCGCCTCAATCCGCCGCGAGACGTGAATGGGAAGAAGAGCAGCAGCGATACGATCTGCCGGATGAAAGGCCAAGGGAACTGGATTGGTCAAACCGCGACGAGCGCGAGGGGCCGCCGAATAACGAAGATATTCCGTTCTGAACGCAGGGATTTTCAGTCAAGATTTTTAAGTATCGATTTCCCGCCCGCATTCGGGGCAGCGGTCTTTGCTGGCGCGGAGGTCGTAGCCGCAATTTGGACAAAGGCCACTCGCCTGTCTCATTCCCAATTGTTTTTCCCATCGTTGCAGATATAGCTGAGCAAAGATTCCTAAAACGAGTGAGACAATTCCGATCCCGAAGCACGCCCAGCCAAGAATTTGAAAATCTGATCCAGCATGACCATTGGATAGAGCGGGGGCACAAGTCAACGCCACCACTCCACCCATCGACGCAAATAGCGTCATATTTATGAAATTGTTGGCGATCCAAATCCAGACGGTTCGCTTCACAGCGCCTCCAACCTCTGCTGCTTATCCAACTCCAGCAGCGCATCGATCAACGGATCGAGATTGCCTTGGACAATTTGGTCGAGGTTGAAATTCTTCTCACCGCCGCCTTCGCCGCCGAGTCGATGGTCGGTGCAGCGGTTTTGGGGAAAGTTGTAGGTGCGGATGCGCTGGCTGCGGTCGCCGGAGCCCATCATGGCTTTCCGGGTGCTGGTCAGATGGGCGTGTTGCTTGGCTTGTTCGGTTTCGTAGAGGGTGGCTCGCAATAAAGCCCAGGCGCGTTCTTTGTTTTGGGCCTGGGATTTGTGCTCGGTCATTTTGAATTGGATGCCGGTCGGTTTGTGGAGCAGCCGCCAGCCGGTTTCGACTTTGTTGACATTCTGCCCGCCAGGCCCGCCGCCGCGACAGCCGGATTCTTCGACGTCTTTGGGATTGATGTCGATCTTCACATCCGGCATTTCGGGCAACACCGCCACCGTGGCGGCCGAGGTATGAATGCGTCCCGCCGCCTCCGTTTCCGGCACGCGCTGCACGCGATGCCCACCACCTTCAAACCGCAGGTGCCGATAAGCGCCATTGCCGCGCACGTTGATGATCACTTCCTTGAATCCGCCTCGATCGGAAACTGAGAAATCCGAAACATCGAACCTGAATCGCTTGGTTTCGCAATATTTGCGATACATCTCGAAGAGATCGCGCCCAAACAGGGCCGCCTCTTCGCCGCCCGTGCCGGCGCGGATTTCGAGGAAGAATGAATCGACGGCATTATCCTCCGCCGCAAGAAATTCATCCTTGAGCGCTTCCACCATCTTGTCCGCTTTGGCCGTCGCGTCGGGAAGCTCCGCCGTTGCCAGCTCCGACATCTCGGCGTCAGCTTTGTTGGCCGCCATCGTCTGCAATTCTTGGACGGCCTGTTTTGCTTTGAGATATTCCTGATATCGCGTGACCACCGGCTCAAGCTGGCCGGATTCTTTGGTGATCGGGATCATCTTCTGCGGATTAGAGAGAACCGCAGGATCATTCATCGATTCGCGAAGGTTGTTAAAGCGCGCAAGTTTTTCGTCGAGCTTGCGTATCAACGCGGGGGGTGTGCTGGGTGAAGACATCGAAGCCTCAAATTTGGATGATTGAATAAAAAGGCGGAAAAACCGCAAACAAGGGTGGTTTGGCGGGGCTAACGATCAAAAGGGCGGGGCAGGCAGGTCATCATGATCCAATCCTATTCCCTACTTTATCGTTTTCAAGCGATGATGGCCTGTAACCGGCATTGAACGGCAACGAATTTCAGGCTAAATAGATGCTTGATGTGGAATGACCAATGACCAAGCCCGAATGACCAATCAATAACCAAATCCCAATGCCCAATTTTGGTCATTGGAAATTGGGATTTCATTGGTCATTGGGATTTGGTCATTGGCCATTTCCCGCCGCTTTCCCCTGAGGAACGAGAACGAAATCTTTAACAAAGACAGGTATCCACCATGAGCCGTACGATGACCGCACCGAGTCGCATCAAGCCCGCAAAAACCAATGGCGCCGTCAAGAGCGATAAGCTCGAGTTCAAAGTCGCCGACATTCAGCTCGCCGAATGGGGCCGCAAAGAAATGATGCTCGCCGAGCAGGAAATGCCCGGCCTCATGGCCGTCCGCGAAGAGTACGCCAAGCAGCAGCCCCTCAAGGGCCTGAAGATTGTCGGCTCACTGCACATGACGATTCAGACGGCGGTGCTTATCGAAACGCTTACAGCCCTGGGCGCGCAAGTGCGCTGGTGCTCGTGCAACATCTTCAGCACGCAGGATCACGCCGCCGCCGCGGTGGCCGTCGGCCCCAAGGGCACGCCGGAAAATCCCAAGGGCATTCCGGTCTTCGCCTGGAAGGGCGAATCCCTTCCCGAATATTGGTGGTGCACCGAGCGCGCCCTCGATTTCGGCAACGGCGCCGGCCCAGATCAAATCGTCGATGACGGCGGCGACGTCACCCTCCTCATCCATAAAGGCACCGAATTCGAAGCCGCCGGCAAAGTCCCCGCCTTCGATGAAAAGAACGATCCCGAAGAGTGGGGCGTTATCCTCGATCTCCTCCGCAAAACCCTCAAAGAATCTCCGCAGCGCTGGACCAACGTCGGAAAGAACGTGCAGGGCGTTTCCGAAGAAACCACCACCGGCGTGCATCGCCTTTACGAAATGCAAAACGCCGGCAAGCTGCTCTTCCCCGCCATCAACGTCAACGACAGCGTCACTAAGAGCAAGTTCGACAATCTCTATGGCTGCCGTCACTCGCTCATCGACGGAATCTTCCGCGCCACCGACGTGATGATCTCCGGCAAAGTCGCCGTCGTTTGCGGCTACGGTGACGTGGGCAAGGGCTGCTGCCAATCCCTCAAGGGCCAGGGCGCTCGTGTCATCGTCACGGAGATCGATCCGATCTGTGCACTGCAGGCGGCGATGGAAGGGTATCAGGTACTTACGGTTGAAGACACGCTCAGCTACGCAGACCTCTACATCACCACCACCGGCAATCACAACATCATCACCGCTGCCCACATGGCCAAGATGAAGGACAAGGCGATCGTCGGGAACATCGGGCATTTCGATAACGAGATCGACATGGCCGGGTTGAAGAAGATGAAGGGGATTAAGAAGACGAACATCAAGCCGCAGTATGACATGTGGACGTTCGCCGACGGCCACTCGGTTTTGATTCTCGCGGAAGGCCGGCTGCTGAACCTCGGCTGCGCGACCGGCCATCCGTCATTCGTGATGAGCAATTCGTTCACCAATCAGACAATCGCCCAGATCGAACTGGCGACGAACAACGCGAAGTATGATAGGAAGGTCTATGTGCTGCCGAAGCACCTGGACGAGAAAGTCGCCCGGCTG
>DATAPK010000516.1:0-8573 GCA_036265245.1 Tepidisphaeraceae bacterium
GATCGAAACCGGCAGGCACGCGGCGGAGTTTATTCTGCTGGGATCAGATACGGTGCAGGTTTGCACCGGCGTGATGAAAGAAGGCTATGGGATGGTCAAAAAGATGAAGGATGAGCTACTGAGCTTCATGGCGAAGCACAAGTTTGAGACGATCGAACAGTTTAAGGGGCATAGTTTGCAATTCTTTACGACGCATGCGGATTTGGTGAAGCGGCAGGCGGAAGCGAAGGCGGCGGCGAAGGCGAATGTGGTGAAGAAGGATGATAATTGGAAGGGGGATGAGTTTGTGAAGCAGACGGAGGCGCTGGCGCGGGGGTGAACACGGCCGATGCCCACGTTTATGAATGGTCTAATAAATCTTCCAGATCGCGTGCTCCCTGCAGCACTCGGATGACTTCAATTCCATTTGGAATAATGCGATAGAAGACGAGATAATTACGGTACCCGTGCGGCAATGGATACAATCTTGTACCCGCCAGGCGAGGATTATTTGTGTCCCATACTCGGCCAATCCCCGGCATTTCAGACAGTAACTTGAAGCTATCCTCGGCAATCTTTATGAATCTTTCCGCCGGTTCGATCTTATCGAGCGCAATTCGAGCAAAGTGCTCAATAAGGTCTCGATCGGCTTGTGGGGTTCTGATCGTGCGAGTCATTTCTTTCGCAGTTTGCGCGCCAGTTTCAAGCCCTCGGAGCGAATGTGTTGCCAGTCCTTTTTCGTCATTGGTTTCGATGGCCCGCTGTCCAGACCGGCAAGAAGTTGCTCGTCTACGCGCGTCCGGGTTTCTTCTTCGTGTTGATGGCGAAGCAAATCCCTCACATATTCGCTCGCTGTGCTGTACCCCTTCTGCTCAACCTGCTGCTCAACCCACTTTTTGAGCGCCGCGGGGAGGGAAATATTCATGTTCGTACGCATTGATAAAAGTCTAGCATATTGTCACAGTTTGAGGCAATAATTGTGACAGGCTGGAGGACGGCATTATTTAAGGAATTATGGCACCGCCCGGCTACTGAACCAAAGCCCGGATCGTCTCGGCAAATATTGAACCCCCAAGGCTTTGACCATCACCGAACACGTTCATAACATCCCCGCGTAGAGACATCTGGCGATGTGTGCCGATAACCTGTATGAAACCTTCCTGGAAGAGGGTTTTTCATGGCAAAGCGGCAAAAGGCGAAGGTAAACAATATGACACTCCGCGACACGGATGTTGCAACGGCCGACAGTTCCACATCCACACCGAAAAACAAACGGAAACGCGAGACCGCCGAGACGATGGCGGCGAAGCAGAAGGATATTTCTGTTTCGGAATTCTTCGCGAAGAACCGGCATCTGCTGGGATTTGATAATCCGCGAAAGGCGTTGCTCACCACGGTCAAAGAAGCCGTGGATAATTCACTGGATGCGTGCGAGGAGGCGGGGTCGCTGCCGAATGTGACGGTGATTATCGAGGATTTGCAACCGGATCGGCTGGCGACGGCGAAGCAGTCGCGGTATCGGGTGACGATCGTGGACAATGGGCCGGGGATTGTGCGCAAGCAAGTTGAAAATGTGTTCGGACGATTGTTGTTCGGGTCCAAATTTCATCGGTTGAAGATGTCGCGCGGGCAACAGGGGATCGGCATTAGCGCGGCGGGGATGTATGGGTTGATCACCACGGGCAAACCGATGGTGATTCATACGCTTACCGATCCGAAGAAGATGGCGCATCACATCGAACTGGCGATGAACACCAAGACGAACCGGGCCGAGGTGACGGTGGATCAGGTGACGAAGGAATTTCCGCCGCATCGGCTGAAGTCGATCAGCGCGGGAACGCGCGATCCCGGCTTTCTCAATACTGAAGATTACGAAACGGGGACGAGCGTCAGCATTGAGCTGGAGGGGCGATATCAGAAAGGGCGAGGGAGCGTCGATGAATTTCTGGAACTGGTGGCGATCGCGAATCCGCATGCGCGGATTACGTTTGTGCCCCCTACCCGGGTGGCGGCGGATGACAGCCAGGATGATTTGCCGCTGACAAACGCGGCGAAGGATTCGCTGCATGTTTCCGGGGGTGCGGCCGCTTCGGTGGGCATTTCGTCGGAGTCCGCGGTGGCGGGTGTCGATCCGACGATTACGACAATTGAAAAAGATGGGGTGATTTTCTTTCCGCGCGGGACGGATGCGCTGCCGCCGGAGACGCAGGAAATTCAGCCGCATCCCAAGGGGATCGAATTGGGCATCCTCATCCAGATGATGAAGGATTATGAATCGCACCACACGCGAGGCGGGACGCTATTCCATTTTCTGCAGGAAAAGTTTTGCCGAGTGAGCGCGGGCAAGGCAAGCGAATTTTGCAAAGAGATCGGCGTGCATAGCCGGACGAAGGTGTGCGATCTGGAGCCGCAGCAGATTGAGAATTTGTTCAAGCATTTTCAGGAAGCGCGCTTGCCTTCGCCGCCAACGGATTGTTTGGCGCCGATTGGGGTGAGGCAATTGCTGGCGGGGATGCTGAAAGGTGTGAAGGCGGAATTTTATGCGGCGTCGAGCCGGGAGCCGGACATTTATCGCGGCAGACCGTTTCAGATCGAGGCGGCGATTGCGTTTGGCGGCGAATTGCCGGCAGATGCGTCCGCGCGCGTGATCCGGTTTGCCAATCGCGTGCCGCTGCTCTTTCAGCAGAGCGCTTGCAGCAGTTTTCAGGCGGTCACGGAAACGGGGTGGCGGAATTACAACCTAAGCCAGCCGCGCGGATCGCTGCCGGTTGGGCCGCTGGTCATCATGATTCACATGGCCAGCGTATGGGTGCCATTCACCAGCGAATCGAAGGAAGCGATCGCGGATTACGATGAGATTCGCAAGGAGATGAAGCTGGCGCTGATGGAATGCGGACGAAAGCTGGGGACGTATCTTCGCAAGCGGCAGAAGATGGAGCGCGAATCGGCGAGGCGGGATATTTTCGAGCGATATATTGGGGAGATCAGCAAGGCGGTGAATTCCATCAACAGCAAGTGGAAGACGCAGGAACTTTACGATGCGTTGCTGAAGGAAGCCCGCAAGCGCACGGCGATTGCTGATGCGCAGCTGGATGAAGAAGGCAAAGTGAAAAAGCAGGATGAGACGGAAGAGTTGAAGCACGATGCGGGCGTGGTCATGGTTGAGAGCCGGGCAACGCATCTGATCGAGGCCCAGCAGCAGAGCGAAGAGCCCGTTTCGATAGCCAAACCT
This sequence comes from Tepidisphaeraceae bacterium, assembly GCA_036265245.1. Taxonomy (GTDB): domain Bacteria; phylum Planctomycetota; class Phycisphaerae; order Tepidisphaerales; family Tepidisphaeraceae; genus DATAPK01. The sequence continues at coordinate 3,212 of DATAPK010000516.1, forward strand.
CCCGCTTCCAAAACAAAAGCCAAGAAGTCCAAGAAAAAGTCCTCCGACAACGGCGGAAATCTTTTCGAGTAAAAAAGAAAGGGACCACGGATGAACACAGATGAACACAGGTAAAGAATTTCAATTTTGATTTCTTATCTGTGTTCATCTGTGTTCATCTGTGGCTATTTATTCCATGGCGAAGAAAAAAAACACTAATAGCAACGTCAATAAGCGCATCCAAGCCCGTGACAAACAGACGCTCGGGAAGATTGTTGAGTTGGCGGACGATGTCGCCACCAGTGCGTTCAAAAAACTAAACATCGCGATCGAAATTCCGCAGCGAACGCGTTCGAATACATTGTGGAACAAGAAAAAGGGCATCTTGCAGATGGGGGAATCGAAGGCGTCGCGCGAGTTGTTCAATCTCAACCAGGCCAAGCAGTTCATGCAGACGGTTTTGCACGGCAGTTCGATCAAGGAACTGATCCAGGCGGAAAAATCGCTAAGCCTGCGAGGCATGTATTACAAAGGGCTGCACACCGTCGCGGGAACGAAGGAAAAAACGTTTAACGATCAGGGTGAATCGGACGGAGTGCTGGAGGACTTGGAAGTTTCGCTGGCCTCGCTGCGGGAAGAGTTACATATCTTCGCCGAGAATCGCGGCGCGATGGTCGGCAACATTACGGTGGTGGATAAGGGGGATGAAATCGATTGCCGGCGGATGGGGTCGGGCGGATATGCGATCCCCAGCATTACCGAGCCGGATGTGATCGAGTTTAAGAAGATCGACGCGAAGTTTGTGCTGCATGTTGAAAAAGGCACGGTGTGGAATCGGTTCAATGAGGATCGATTCTGGGAAGAGCATGATTGCATCCTGACCCACGGCGGCGGGCAGCCGCCACGCGGGGTGCGGCGGCTGCTGCAGCGGTTCAATCAGGAAGAGAAACTGCCGATCATCTGCCTGCTGGATTGCGATCCGTGGGGGCATTACATCTACAGCGTCATCAAACAGGGCAGCATTTCGCTGGCGTTTGAATCGGAACGCCTGGCGATCCCTGAGGCTAAATTTCTGGGCATCCGCGCAAAGGATTATGAGGAATGCGAACTCAGCGACGACGTGCAGATCGCGCTGAATGACAACGATAAGAAACGCGCCGGCGAAATCGCGGCGTATCCGTGGTTTAAGGATCACAAAGCGTGGCAAAAAGAGATCGCGAAGATGGTTTCCAATGGATTTAAGATGGAAGTGGAATCGCTGATCACAAAAGATATCAGCTATGTGACCGATGAGTATGTGCCGCAGCGGTTGAAGAAAAAAGATTGGCTGGATTGAACTGACATGACAGAGAAGGATCAAAACGCTTACTTCGTAGATCTTTTGTGTCAGATCAAGAAGCTGGCCGCAGATTATTATCGACTCACTGGGAGACCATTGGGAGTCACTGGCGAAATTGCTGAATACGAAGCGATCCGGCTTCTACACCTCACACCTGCCATAGTGCGGCAGGCGGGGTATGATGCAATTCGACACGACAATGGGTCTGAAACCAAAGTCCAGATCAAAGGCCGTTGCTTACATTGCTCTCCTAAAAAATCAGGCCCACGTCTCGGCGAAATCAACCTGTTAAAAGAATGGGACGTTGTTATGTTTGTTGCGTTAGACATGGAATTAGAAGCCACCGCAATATATGAAGTTGGCCGTGAAACTTTGACCAAATTGATTAATCCAATTGAAGACGATCCAAATTCTGCAAAGTCGAAGATTCCCGTGCGTAAATTTGTTCAAAATGCGAATCAAATTTGGCAACGCTAAGTGCTTCCAACTACTTCCACAATGCTCGAACTCTCGCCAGTTCGAAATCAATCCAAGCGCCAGTAACGAGTGTATAAACTAGCCCGGCCGTAGCAGTTGAAGAAAAAAGATTGGCTGGATTGAACTCGGCGCGATTAAAATAAGCCTATGCTGCGATCGCTCAACATCGCGTTGATGCTGCTTTTGATCGCCGTCCCGGGGGCGCTCGCCCAAACAACGCAATTTGCAGATTACGATCAGGCTTTTCGGGATCTTCACCAGGAGCTTGGGAGGCGTTACACGGAATTTGGGATGAAGGGGATCGACTGGGAAAAGGTGGGCCAGGAGTTGATCCCGCAGGCGTCGGACATTCATAACGATGAACAATTTGGTTTGCTTTGCATGAAGCTGGTTGCGCGTCTGAAGGACAGCCACGCGCATCTCATCGACGGGTTAGGCAAGGTGCCACAGGCGCCCTTGCCGACGTGGGATGCGGGGTTGGCATGTTTGGTCGACGACCGCGGCCGGCCTGTTGTTTACTCGATCACACCGAATGGGGATGCGGCCAGATCGCATATCAAGATCGGCATGACTGTCATTTCGGTTGATGGCAAGCCGGCAGAACAAGCGATTGAGGATTACGAGAAAGAACTGAGCACTTACGTCGGCTATTCGAGTCAGCGCATGCTTCGATATGACGCAGTTCGTTGTTTTCTGTGCAAGAAGAATCGCGGGGAGATAATCAATCTTGTGCTGGAAAATATTGACGGCACGCAAGTTGGCGTTCGGTTGCATGCCAATGCCAGCGAGCAAGATCCGCCTCACCTGCCGGTTCCGATCGAAGGTATTGGCGATTCGGATGACGTTTCGTGGACGCATCTGGACCGAGGTATCGGCTATATCTATGTGCGGCGGATTCGCGACGAGCTTCCTGAATCGCTGGATGCGGCCTTGCGAGATCTGGGCGAGATGCGAGGGCTGATTATCGACGTTCGGGGCAACACCGGCGGCGGGTTCGATACGCAGCGAGCCTTCCGCAATTTCTCGCCTGATGACAAGGAAGAGCCAGGTCGTCCGCGTTATTCAGGGCCGATCGCGATACTCATCAACGAGCGCTGCATCAGCGCGGGCGAGGGGTGGGCGTCATGGTTTGTCGCCAATCATCGCGCCCGGTTTTTCGGCGTGGCCACGGCGGGCGCGTCGTCACGCAAAGAGCAAATCGCGGCGGGCAATGGGTTGTATCAGGTGATCGTGCCGGTGAAGCCTTATACAGGCTTTCTCAATCGCCCCATCGAAGTTCGCGGCCTGGAGCCGGATGTGGCGGTGGGTTATAGCGCAAAAGACCTGGCGGCGGGGAAAGACACCGTGCTGGCGGCGGCGATTAAATATCTGAACGGCCTCAAGCCGGCGGCCACGCAACATCATTTGACAGTTCAGAACTGAATGCAGGGCTTGAGGCGACCGAGGCGTAAACAATTTTGGATAAACATTTTGCTGGAAATGTTATACTGTCCAACATGACCTTGGCCGCCGAGCATTCCCGCTTGCTCAATCAGCAGCACATCGTTCTTGATGATGTGTCGTGGAAATTCTACGAGCGAGTGCTTGAGGAGATCGGCAATCGCCCGATCCGCGTCACATTCAGCGAGGGGAGCATCGAGATCATGTCACCTCTGCCGGAACATGAATGGGTTAAGAAGGCCATCGCTCGTTTGATTGAGTTGATGGTGATTGAATTGAATATCCCGATGTCAGGCTATGGCTCATCGACGTTTCGCCGGGAAGATAAGCAGAGGGGGCTGGAGCCGGACGAATGTTATTACTTGCATAATGCTTCGCGTGTTCGGGGTATGAAGGAATTTGATTCGGCCGTTCATCCCGCACCCGATCTGGCAGTCGAGGTGGATATCACATCGCGTTCGATTCCACGTCAGCCGATCTACGCGGCCCTGGGCGTACCGGAATTGTGGCGCTTTGACGGCGAGCGAATTACTATTTTGCTCCTGGGTAATGATGGAACGTATTTGCCCGCACCGTCGAGCAGCGCATTTCCATTTTTGCCGATGGCGGATTTTCTGAGATTCGTGATGCGGATGGAGAATGAAGAGCAGACAACACTTCTGCGGGAATTTCAGAAGTGGGTGCGCACGCTAAAGCCCCTCATTTGAACCGAACTCCAATCCATTCGGCAAAACAATCGATTCAGATTCTCGCTATCTGCGGCAGGTGATCGAAGTGCTTGTCACGGGAATATAGAGTGAGATTGTGCTGGAGTGCCAAGGCGGCGATCCAGATGTCGTGATCGGGGATCGGTGAGCCCTGGCGGCGAAGTTGCGTGCTGAAATCAGCGTAAATATCGACGGTCTTTTCGTCGGGATATATCACGCCAATACCCGGTTGCGAAAGAAATCGATTGAGCCGGCGTTCGTTGTCGGAGCGCTTTGAGCCATTTCGGAATCCCGCGTGCAGTTCGGCCAGCACGACGAAAGGAAGATAAACCTCGTTTGCCTCAGATACTCGAACAGTGACCTCGGGCACGCCTCGATCCAGATCGGCGTAGCGGTTGGTATCCAGCACGATCCGCATTACTTCCAATCTTCCGGCCAGATGCGTTCGCTCATGGCGCGAACTTCCTGAATTGCTTTGTAGGTTTCGTCGTCCATCTTCCCCATGAAGCTCAGATCGCGCTTGGGCTTGGCGGGATCGTCGCTCACGCCGGCAATCTGGGCCAATGCCTCAAGAGCAATCTGGTTCAGGCTTTTTTTCTGGGCCTTGGCCCTGGCGCGCAGTGCCTTGTCCACCTGCTTTGGAACTTGTCGGATGGTGTACTGCATGATGCCTGCATTATATGTATCGGGTGCCTGCATCTCCAGCTTGAAGCTGGGGATGGTATAATCCAGGCATAAATTAAGGAGATTCATCATGCCCGCTAAAAAGATCCTGATGCTCGTCGGCGATTATGTGGAAGATTATGAAGTAATGGTGCCCTTCCAAACGCTTCTGACGTTTGGCCATACCGTTCATGCCGTTTGCCCGAATAAGAAGGCGGGTGAGAAGGTGCGGACGGCGGTACATGATTTTGAAGGGGATCAGACTTATAGCGAAAAGCCGGGGCACAACTTTGCGCTGAACGCGAGCTTTGATGAGATTCGGGCGGAGGGTTATGACGCCCTGCTGCTGCCGGGCGGGCGGGCGCCGGAATATTTGCGGCTGGATCCGCGGGTGATTCAGGTGGTGCGGCATTTCTTTGAGGCGAATAAGCCTGTGGCGGCGATTTGTCATGCGATTCAGATCCTGGTGGCGGCGGGTGTGCTGAAGGGAAGAAGCTGCACGGCGTATCCGGCGATCGGGCCTGACGTGACGGCATGCGGCGGGGAATTCAAGGCGATCGAGATCGACAAGGCGCATGTGGACAAGAATCTGGTGACTGCGCCCGCGTGGCCGGCGCATCCGGATTGGCTGGCGAAATTTTTGAAGATGCTGGGGACGAAGATCGAATTGTAGATCGTCTACATACTTCAATCCTGTAGCCGCGACGCCTGCGTCGCCTTTTTCCGGAAGAAAAATCAAAGAGGCGACGCAGGCGTC